>JAZNRY010000111.1:0-7848 GCA_045590995.1 Paludibacteraceae bacterium
CAAAGTCACATCATCAGATACTAAGCTCTTGAAATCTATAATACATTTCTTATCCTCATAAAAGGATTGAAGAGCTATTAGTTCTCGCTTAAATATTTCATCATTAATTTCTGCTATTAGTCTCGGTAGTTCTACAAAGAATTTTGACAACTCAATTTTGTCTCCTGGCTGTATATTTAATTTAGCGGACTCTATTGTTTTAGAAGTAAACCCATAGTAATTATTAAATTGTTGTGTAGTCATAACTAAGTGAGTATATATGTTATTAGCATACGAATAAAATCTATTTCTAGCCATAACACTTGAGCAAATCTCCTTTGCAACATTAATAATACTACTGTCTTTGGGATTAATATTTATTCTAATAGAATTTGATACTTTAAGAATACTCTCTAAAGCGACCCAACTATATAAAAGTTTGTCTTCGAATTTAGTCGCACATTTTGCTTTTCTATACCAATGTGTCGACTTGCTAATCTTTTTAAAAGTATTGTTTGATATATCACTATTTTCTGTAAACTCTTTAAGCCAATCGTTTATATCATCACCATATGGAGTAAGGTCAAACGCCATTAAATCTCTGTATTGTCGCATATGATCAACATCATCCTCTACAGAATGGTGAGAACCACACACTTGTCCATCAACTACTATAGCTGCAAATTGCTTACTGACAGAAAGTTTATCTTTGCTTCTAATATTAAACGATAGATAATCCAACAAACTTTCAACTCGTTGTCTTGCGTAATTTATTGATGTGTTTAAGAATCTATGTTTAACTGTTACTGCGATATTAACATATTGAGAAGAGTCTGGTTTTTCGATTTCATTTAGACTATCTTTGGGCAAATAAGCTGCTTTATCAATAGAGTATAGGTGCACATCGTGAAAATGGTAACTAATACTACCTTTAACACCTAATAATCTTAGAATAACATATCCATCCTTTGCCTCTTTATGAAAGTGTGTCAATATATTGCTAATATACTCTTTTGCACTGCGGGACTTATATCTGACGCTTACTGCTTTATGATATTCTTCTTCTGACGCAAAGTCCTTTCGTTGTAATTCATAAAACGAGTCTTCGCAAATAATCACATTACAACCCTCTGCCATCAAGACAGTATCTTCCTTAATCAAAGAGGAAACATCCTCAATGTTCACACCTAAGCATACTAATTCTTGAATAAATAGGTCGGTATACAGACATATCTCATTTTTTATATTTTCGTTTAGTTTCTGTTCGATTTCGAGAATGCATTGTAATTTATCTACTATCTGGTTCAGATAATGATGTTCATTCATTGATAACAATATCTTCTCTAAAATCGTTTTCACAACTAGAGGAGAGTTATCCCAATTCTTTAATGCTACACCTGTTTCAACCTTATAAAGTTGCGAAAAAGCGCAATCCAGCTTTAGAATACGCCCTAGCAACTCTTTAAATAGACTTCTATTATCCTTATTGGCAAAATCATTATGCTCGATTTCGGAGATAATCTCTGATAGTAAGAAGTGAGGGCTATTTAATTGGATTCCATAGTCATCCAAATCGCATAGTTCTTTTATGCGATGATCCCAATATTTCAACCAGAACTTTAGCGGTGTGTCAGTTGGATAGTCCAATATTTCCTTTATCCTATCATTCATATACACAACTGTGTTTTCATATTTCTAGATAATGGGGGCTCTATATTTTCAATGAGATCTATAAACGGTTGTTCTCATGTTTGGGCACACATTTAATGTAATAGACGATGTTTGCTTGAGTCTTCTGTCCAATACAGATACTCTAAAACATTCTTTAATTTCGCACCCTTTTTCTTGTCAACATTGGCAATTATCAATAGCTGGATAATCATCTTTATTGTCGTTTCAGGGACTTCATGTCCTGGAATGAAATTTTTCTCATTCTTCAATTCGGCTATAGGAGTTTTTGTGCGAATATCCGTCGCCTCATATCCATATGCGCTATATTGCCCTTTTCTACTGCGTTTATATTTCCATGTATAAACATAAGAGTCTCCGAAAGCACCCTCGGTATATTCTGATATAAAGCTCTTTACCTTATGATATATAACTATTTTACGAATAGCATATATGAGTACAAATATACCTAAGGATATACACAACCAAATCCATAAAGGCAAGGAAAAATTCCACACAAATGACTCTGTTATTGCATATACTATTCCCGAGGCTATTAAGCTACTTATAACACCTATTATAATTCCTTTAAATGTATCGTTCATATTTTTGTTCTTTTTTGCATAAGACAAATACATTTCACCTTTACTCCATTGGTTTGATTTTGGATTCGATGAAGGCGATTTCGGATTCGTCGAGTCCGTACTTGGCGTACAACTGTTGGTCGATTTCTGCTACCGATTTACTCCAATCTATATCAGAATTGTTTGTAAAGTTCTGCATAGGAACATAACTATACACACGGTTTGTTGCATGTTGAGTGATTTTCTTTGCAGAAACTAATATTCGCAAAAATTTTGTCCTTATATATTTCTCAAAACTCAAAGCCTCTTCATCAGTAGAAAATGCTGCATACAAATAAGATTGTGAGCAAACTGATTTTGCAGGTGCGAACTCGGGAACTCCAAGCACTTTGGGGTCATTACCAGAACCGCCTGCCTCAGGAATAAATACTTTAGGTTTATCTATATCTTGTGCATTCTTCTTAATACTCTTCTTGTCAACATACGCAATATTGCGTTTCAAATTCTCAATGTAGTATAAAGCAACACTATCGAAATTGACTGGGGCTTCATATAACACAAAGTTAATCTTTGCATTATTAGTTGGTTTTGTTGGAATTCCAAAAGGTGTGTCAGCAGAAATGAGAGTATCTACTCCTAATGCTCCATAAGAAAGTGCGTTTACTTTCTTGACGATTTGGGCTAAACGAGGATTGCGAATAAGGACATCGAAAGCATTTAATGAAATATTTGCCGTTTGGCACACATCATTTTCAACTAATGTATATTCACAATCTCCCTGATATGTCATATCTTCCATATAATAGCAACATCCACCTTTAATCTCTACATTTGAAAACAAAACTTTACTATCTTCAAATGTTACTAATTTACGAACATTGCCATCATTTAGCATCTGTTTTCTAAAATCACCGAGCAAATTATCTCGACCTGCAGCAAACCAACGAGCAGGGATAACTAGGCTTATATAATTTGGCTTAACTGTTTTTGCTACTTGGCAGAAATATTGGTATATAGGCGAATCATTAGTTCCACCACTTCCTCCTGCTAACTGGTAAGGTGGATTACCCACTATTGCTGTAAATTTCATATCGTTATCTTCGTTTGCTTTCCAATAGTTTTTGCCCTGCTTCATTTGAGAGACAAACTTAGCAGTTTTATTTGAAATCTGATTGATTAAGTCCTCGAAATATCGAGTATTTACCTTTGCTTGGCGGAAACCTCGCAATGTTCTGCGAGTAATGCTCTTTGCCATCTGAGTTTTACAGAGAACAAAGATGTTTTCGCGGAGTACCGTATCCCATACTTTGAGGTGGCGTTCTGGCGTATCCTCCATAGTATCTGATCCATCGAGTTTATCCTTTAAGCGAGTGCGATATATGGAGTACGCCATATAGAGTGGATAGAGACCCGACTTGGAGTTAATCTCCAGAATACGGGCATCGGAGGCGAAAACCTCGCGGGTAACATCGCCATTATCAACAAAACGAGGCTCTACAATCTGTTTCTCTTTTGTTTCATCGTAGAACACCCAGCCGCCCAAGCAATCGCCCAGGTGCATATTGACAACACGCCAAGGAGTCAAGACGGTCTCCTTATCTGGATTGTGGAAGGTGTTGAAGATTGCTGTTATACGCTCAATGCGGTCTTCTATATCGAGAGCATCAGCCGCCTTTGCCATAGCGCGGATGCGCTTACCTGCGGAGCAGAATACTTCTGGGTCGTAGTACTTCTTAAACTGCTCAAATATTTCTTTTGTTACACCTTTTGGCATAAACTCATCCCAAGAGCCGTCATCTATAAGTGAGGTAAAGTTGTCGAGGGTAATTTCCTTGCTCTCGTCAGTCAAATCAGCACCATATATCATCAACGGCATACGGATAGAGATGCCGCGAAGAATCGAAACAGCTGTATCGCGATTCTTACGCTTCTCCGCCTTTTCTTCAAGCAGACGCTTTTCCTCCTCTGTTAACTCTTTCTTCTTGCGCTTTTTCTCTTCTGCTTTCTCTAACTGCTCGTGCTCTTCATTAGTAAAGCCTTGGTTGTTGATATCTATCTCACCACTTTTAGGCATAGCTTTGGTAGAGCCGATGATCTTTTTGAGCTTTGCGAACTCTTGCAACTCAAGAGAGTCGAGGCGCATCAAATCATCATTATATAGATAACCATCTTCGAATCCATTACGGACAACACGCTCAACATATACTTTCTTTAACTGCTGAAGCATATTTGGCACATCGTAGGATATCATCTTTGAGCCTTCGTATGCGATAATCGGACAGAAGTTGATAAAGTCGCCCACAGCTTTGCGATCATCGCTCGTAGTCTTACCTGCCTTCGCTGAAATCTTGGCAGTTTCTGCAATTACCTTCAATGTACGGTCAGGAGCAAAGTCAAATACAAAGCACTCTTCTTTTACCTTACCGCCAATAGTAGCAGGAGTTTGAACGCGGAAAATGGTCTGCATATAGCTTGAAGCCGCTGTACTAAACGAGCCTGCAAGCATAAAGACTGCTGTCCAAGCCTTTACACTCACACCCGTTGTTAAGCGACCACAAGAGAGAGTAATCGTATATGTTTCCTCTGGCTTATTGCCGATAGCCTTATTTACAAGTTCGAGAGCATCATCTCGCTCCTGGTCTTCATCACCCTCTCCAGCAACATTTACCACTTGGAATTGGCTAAATACAGAATGTGACTGCAACATTGTACTCAGTGCTTTTGCAGCCTTTACGCCTGGTACAATCCAAAGCGAATGACGGAAGTTGTCTCGATACTCCTCCGTAGAATATGGATAATTGCTGTCTGAGTCCTTTTTGCAAATCAGATTGAGGAACGACTCAACATCCTTCTTATGAACAAACACCCCAGCTTCATTTACGCGGAAGAACTCTCGGAAGTTGAATGCCAACTCTGAGTCGCCATAACCCTCCAAAAGTTTATTAAGGTCGTATGTATAGATGTTAAGACGAGGCAGACCTGCGTATGGGTTAGGATCGCCAAAGTGAGTCAAATCCCACTCCGCTTTGGCGCGTTGCTCCATCACATAGTCCCAAGTGTATATTTCGTCCTCCTTGTAGTCATCAAACAGATTGAACGGTGTACCTGACAAACGAAGTATCTTTGTTTGCGTCTTGGTTAGTTCCTTCATTACCGCCTCACCAAGTTCTGTTTTCGTTCCTTCGTGCGCCTCATCAACAATAATCAAGTCCCAAGGCGTTGCAAACACTTGGTCATTCTTATCGAAGTTGCCACCTACAAGCGATGAGCCGCGCAAGTCCTGCATTGAGGCAAAATAGACATAGTGAATTCCCTCTTTTGCAACAAGACGCTCCAATGAGGCGTGGCTCTCGCCATTGTTCTTCGAGCCATAACGATACTTTGGAGTGTCGTAGAATATCTTGGTAAAATCCTCAAACCAGCCAGCGTCGACAACGGGGCGGTGCGTAAGGATAAGGGTGCGGGCAAAGTTCATCTCCTTGACGACCTGCAAACCAGAGAGGGTCTTTCCAAAACGCATCTTTGCGTTCCAAAGCATCTGATTACTCTTCTTAAATTGCTTTTTGGTCTTATCGATGGCATCGCGCTGTTCTGGACGGAAGATAATCGGACTGCGCTCGGTACTTACCTCTGTTGCAGAGAGAGACATTCGACCCTCCTTCGCTGCATGGATAGCATTCTTAACAGTCTCCAAATCTGTAATAAACCACTCGTTGGCTTTATTCTCAGTGTCAAAAACCTTCTTCTTAATACCAGAACGCTCAAGCACCTTATGCACCTCACCATCGGTTAAGCTCATAATTGCTCCGCCACGAGTGAATATTGAGAGTTCGGTGTATAGTAACTCGTAGACAATACCAGCCGTCTGCGTGTATTGATTGATACGCTTCTTGGCTGCTACATTCAAAAGGTGGCTCGATGGTGTTAAACCCCACAAGTTCTCCTCATCCGAAAGAGTCGCCTCTCCGACTTTAAGGCATCCTGCGTGAGCTTTATCATTTATGCGGAAAACATAAATAAGTTTCGCTTTTAACGATGAAACAAATTTAGCCATAGGTTGTATCGTTGTTTGAGTTTTTTCTACTTGAATAAATCAATAAAGCGAATTTTCTTGCCCAACTTGTTTGTCTGAGGATCTTTTGCTCTCCAATCCTTAATCAAGCAATAAATTCCAGTGTGATTATAGTATCCTCCATCGGTGCATCCTTTGCAAGGAGTCTTTATATCATCGCCAAACAGAGACGGACTGATAGTATCTTTACAAGAGTTTGGCACAACACCTTTAAGACCATCCATCTGCCATATATTCCACGATACGATGTACGCTATATATTTGATAGATGCAGCTAACGGGCGTTTCCCGAACTTTAACTCATAGTTCTCAATGAAAGTGTACAGCATAGCCTCTCGCGCAAGCAGTAGATTATCTCCTTGCCACTCAAAGCCATATATACTTTTATAGGCTTCTTGTGCCGCAGTCAACCACTCACCAGATGTATGGACATTCTCATTGATTACACGCAACTTTCGATCAAGAAGTCCTATGCGTTTTTCAACGGGTATTAGTTCGCCAGTGGTCGCATCGTAACGGCTGGTAATATACGGAGCCTCACCACATGTTATCTCCATACGGTTATCTCTTACATAGTCTTTCCAAGTTTTGCCCTCTGGGAACACAATAGACTCAGCGGTTGGAATCCATGTATGTACGCCATTCTCTTTAACTTCAACATTGAACACGCCCTCGCGTCCAAACCATGCATTGTCAATCAGATTATTCTGGGCATTGCATACCCAAGACGGAGTAAATACCTCTGCCATATCTCTCGAACGAGCAGTCTGCTGAAGCCTATCCTTCAAGACACGAGGTATAATCTTATTGTTGTCGCAAACTTTCTCGTATGTAATCTCATCAGACTCGGCATAACCATCTCCCCATTGCTCATAATCTTTGGTCGCCCAAAATATATTGCGCTGGGTAGTGTGGTCGCGGAGAAGAGCGTCCATTATATCTTTTGGTATATTACCTTCGAGTATGTCAACTTTCTCTTTCTTCATAGTTTTATGCGACAAATTTCTGTGTAAATTGACAGTCCATAGTTATTGTTTCGTAATAACGATTAGTTCTCTAGTATCAACATCTAACACCTTTGCAATATTCACTAGCATCTCCAACGATGGTTGCATTTTGTTGGAGCACCATTTGGAAACTGTTGAGGGGTCTTCGCCTGAACGGGTTGTTGCGCGAGGACCGTCGCCGGAGAGTGTCATTGCGATAGCGGCATAGCCGTTGTCGTTCCATTTCTTTACCCACGCATCGTAAGCAACTCCGCCACCGCCGTGTATGCAAACAACGGCAGGAACGGGATTTTCCTCACTTGCACCTTTGGGAATACCCACATAGGCGAACACTTTTGTCTGCTCACCGATTACGCTGTCATAGAAAATAGCGTCAATGTCGTAATTTTCATCGTGGGTGCTGTAATCTTCATAATATTCACCATCAGCAACTGTATCCAGTGATGATAATGGATATAACCCATCATTTACAGACAAGAAAACTTCTCCATTTTCATACATTACATAGTCAACTCTTCCGTCTACGTAATCAGTAATA
>JAZNRY010000112.1:0-27596 GCA_045590995.1 Paludibacteraceae bacterium
GGAAAGAGGTGTACGCACACTACCACATCATACGCACCATCACGAATATGTTCGTACAAGGTATTAGCATACAAACGATTGACACCATAAACGAGCGATTGATGGAAATCGATATTATCGCTCACGAAACCACCAATCTTATACACTGTTTCAAATAATGCACCTTGTGTAGAAGATACATAGGCATTAGCTACACGCTGCGATAGTTCATCGCTGACCAATGCCAATGTATCTTGGATATCGCACAGTATACCGCGCCTATCCATGGCTATCTTCAGTGCTTTTGCACAGGAATTGTGTCCCTCTCCTGTATTGCATGAAAGAATTAAAATTTTCATAGCTAGTATTGAAAGTTTATATCTATTACAGAACAAAACCCGTGCCGTACGGTGTGCGCACTTCTTTTGTTAATAGATTTGTTGCCATTTGAACAATACTTGTTGCCATATATTGCTAAAGGCATTGTCATTCCCAACCTGTCAGCATTGTCATTTCGCGAATAGCGGTAATTGTCCAAATGGATATATGTATTTGCCCTTTGACGGAAAATAGTTATCAATGTATGCTCCATTGACCTTTTGGCACGGTTTTCGCCTATAACAGTGAAAAGTAAAAACGGAAAACTGAAAGGTGAAAACGAGTCATTTAATCATTATCATATGCGCCATTGTTGTTATTGGTGCGATTGTGTGTGATATTGTTCGGCGAAGGCAATACAGACCTTCTGCGCAACTCCGTGAACTAAAGCAATCGATATCGCCAGAGCACGCCACACAAGGCAATAGCATAGAGACATACACCAATATCTCCCAACTCATTCCTTCCCTCTTGCGCGACATTGACCGCGCGAAAGAATATGTGCTGTTTCAGTTCTTTAAGTTTGAGAAGGATTCGTTGGGTATGGTGGTGCGAGAGGCATTGATGAAAAAAGCCAACGAGGGTGTTCCTGTATTGGTCATTTACGATGCCTTTCCAGGTGCGATAGTAGATCACTCCTTCTTTCACGAAATGCAAAGGGCTGGTGTCAAGGTGCATCGCTACAATCCTATATTTCCTCTTCCTTCTGCTTATTCCAACAACCGCAATCACCGCAAGATAGTGGTCATTGACGGAAAAATCGGCTATATTGGTGGTATGAATATCGCTCAACGCTATCTCACTGGTGTACATGGTGGCGCTTGGCGGGATACACATTTACGCATTGCTGGCACCGCCTGCCAAGACTTGCAACAAGTATTCCTTGATGATTGGCGCAAGCTATCTTCTGCCACCGATATAGACCTTCCTACTCTCTACCTTGACAAAGCCGACACAACTTCGGCAACGCCGACACAACCCACCAAAGGCGCACAACCAGCGCAAAGCGCCGTCCAAATTATCACTTCAGACCCAGAGGATAGCATACCACCTATTCTGCAAGCCATGATACAAATGGCGGACTCTGCGAAGCAATACTTGTATATCCAATCCCCCTATTTCCTGCCACCAAAGTTGCTACAAACAGCATTATGCCAAGCAGCCAAACGAGGAGTAGATGTGCGACTGATGATTCCACAACGAGGTGATCGCTCCATATTTATCTCTTACGCTTCGCGATCGTATCTCAAACCACTACTGGCAGCAGGAGTGAAAGTCTATTTCCATACCTTTGGTTTTATCCACGCTAAAGCGTGGGTAGCAGATGATAAGATAGCCACCGTAGGTTCTTCAAACATAGATTTCCGCAGTTTTACGCAAAGTTCCGAAGTAAACGCATTTGTTTATGACACAACTTTTGCTCAACAAATGCGGCAGATATTCGAACAAGACATGCAGCAGTGCAACCATATCCCGCAGGACTGGTGGCAACAACGCTCATTCAAAGAACGCATATTGCAATTACTCGTTAAACCCTTTGCACATTTCATGTAACCTAAATAAACATCACAACTATGACAACTCCTACCTCTCAGCCTGAAATCAAGCAGGCACATCGTATTCAAACATCTGTGCTCAATGGCATAGAAAAGAAAGTACTTGTCAAAATGGCAAATCATCTCCCATCGTGGGTCACTTCGGATATACTCACGATGATAGGTGTGTTCGGTGCACTACTCACTGGCACGGGATTCATACTAACCTACTTTAGTTACCAATGGCTATGGCTATCCTCGTTTGGACTGATAGTCAATTGGTTTGGCGACTCTTTGGACGGCACACTTGCGCGTGTACGCAACACGCAACGCCCTATCTATGGTTATTACCTCGACCATAACACCGACCTATTGTGCCAATTAGCCATCTTCGGTGGCATTGGATTATCACCAATGATGAATATGGGCGTAGCGATGCTGGTATTGGTGATGTATTTGATGTTAGAGGTCTATGTCTCTATCAATGCACACCTAAAGAGTGAGTTCCGCTTGACTTATGCCAAGATGGGACCTACTGAGTTTCGACTATTGGTAATCATTCTCAATACCATCATTATTTGTTCTCCTCATCTGCAAGCGTTTAGCCGTACACACATACTTCTTGGAGTAGAAACCACCTGCCGCTTTATGGATTATGTGGGCTGTATTGTAGCAGCGATTATGTTCGTGATGTATCTGGTATGCTTTATCAAGGACGCACACTATTTTGCCAAGATTGACCCACTGAAGAAAAATGAATAAGTTTTGGCTTTTGTTGTTCGTTTGGGTATATCACTATTATTCCAACATTGGTTTCAATGGGATGTAGTAGTCTGCAATCTTGTTGCTATGCTTTTCTCTGGACTACTCAATTTCACTTTGCAAGATTGCATCATCTTCCGCAAACCTTCGGAATAATCTTATTGCAAATCTCTTTCCTCTACATCCACTCCTTACACCTTCCACTAGAAAAATCGCTATCTAAAGCGATTTTTCTTGCATATATGCAAAAAAATCATTACCTTTGCACCCAAATTTGGCAAAATGTACAATAATACACAATGCTACACAAAGTTGAACAATATTAACAAATAAATACTGAACGATTATGACAATTAATGATTACAAATTCGCTGGAAAGAAAGCGATTGTTCGCGTGGACTTCAATGTGCCATTGAACGAGAACGGAGAGATTACCGACGACACCCGTATCCGTGGTGCGTTGCCAACCCTCAAACACATCCTCGAAGAGGGTGGTGCGCTCATTATCATGAGCCATATGGGTAAACCAAAAGGCAAAGTAGTTGCTAAATATAGCTTGAAGCAAATTGTTGATGCTGTTAGTGCTGCACTCGGTACTCCAGTACAATTTGCAGAAGATTGCGCTAAAGCCGCTGAGCAAGCTGCTGCACTCAAAGCAGGCGAAGTACTTCTTCTTGAGAACCTTCGCTACTATCCAGAAGAGGAAGGCAAACCTGTAGGTATTGACAAAGAGGATCCTGCATATGACAAGGCAAAGAAAGCCATGAAGGCAAGCCAAAAAGAGTTCGCTAAGACCCTCGCAAGCTACGCTGACTGCTATGTAAACGATGCTTTCGGTACTGCTCACCGCAAACACGCTTCTACTGCAGTAATCGCTGACTACTTCGATGCTGACAACAAGATGCTCGGCTACCTCATGGAGAAAGAGGTACAAGCTGTAGATAACATCCTCAAGAATATCAATCGTCCTTTCACCGCTATCATGGGTGGTTCTAAGGTTTCTACCAAGATTGGTATCATCGAGAACCTTATGGACAAAGTGGACAACCTCATCCTCTGTGGTGGTATGACCTATACTTTCGCTAAAGCCAATGGTGGCGAGATTGGTAACTCTATCTGCGAGAACGACAAACTCGAGCTCGCACTCGATATTGTAGCTCAAGCTAAAGCCAAAGGTGTGAACCTCGTATTGGCTACTGACTGCGTAGCAGCTGATGATTTCTCTAACGATGCTAACACCCAAATCTGCCCAAGCAACGCTATCCCAGAGGGTTGGGAAGGTGTGGACGCTGGTCCTGAGAGCCGCAAAGCATTTGCTGCTGCTATCGAAGGTGCAAAGACTATCCTTTGGAATGGTCCTGCAGGTGTGTTTGAGTTCGACAACTTCGCTGCTGGTTCTAAGGCAATCGCTGAGGCAATTGCTAAAGCAACCGACGAAGGTGCATATAGTTTGATTGGTGGTGGCGATAGCGTAGCTTGTGTCAACAAGTTTGGTATGGCTGACCGTGTAAGTTATATTTCTACTGGTGGTGGCGCATTGCTCGAGGCAATCGAGGGTAAAGTTCTCCCAGGCGTAGCAGCAATCAAGGGATAATAGTTATGGAAATTTCAGGTAAGATTATACAAGTATTGCCAGAGCAAGGTGGCGTAAGCAAGACCTCTGGTAAAGAGTGGAAACTCCAAGCATATGTACTTGAGACACAGGAGCAATATCCTCGTAAGGTGCATTTTGAGGTGTTTGGTGAAGATCGTATCAAAGCTAACCCTTGCCAATTGGACGATATTGTGA
This sequence comes from Paludibacteraceae bacterium, assembly GCA_045590995.1. Taxonomy (GTDB): domain Bacteria; phylum Bacteroidota; class Bacteroidia; order Bacteroidales; family Paludibacteraceae; genus Colicola. Next base: position 4,444 of record JAZNRY010000112.1, read on the forward strand.
CTGTTAGTTTCGATATTGAAAGCCGCGAGTTCAACGGCCGTTGGTACACCTCTATCCGTGCATGGAAAATTCAACAAGGTGTGGTAGATGCTGCGGCAGCTCCAGCACCTGTGGCTGAACCAACTCCAGTAGCAGCTCCACAAGCTAATGTAGCAACTTTTGATGCTGCGGCAGGTGTGGACGAAACAACCGATCTCCCATTCTAATGCGTCGTTGGATAGGATGGATAATAGGATTATGTCTTCTTGCGGGTGGCGCTACTACATGCGCCATCCGTTGGGAAGCATGGTTTGGTAATCCACCCGAACCAGAGTGGACTGGAGAGAAAATCACTCATCAGTTCATTACAATGAATAATGATAGTGTGTTGCGTGCTTTGCAATGTGACACATTGTCGTTTCTTTTGTTGGGCGATATTCATAATTCGCTCACGAACGACCAAATGGCAGCTCTCTTTGAGCGCCATTCGGATATACAATTTTATGCTCAATTGGGTGATTGGATGGAGCGTCCGTATATGTATTACGAGCAGATGATGTATCAATCATTGCTGGGTACACGCTTTGACTCGCTACCCATCATAGCTATTCCAGGCAATCACGAATATCTCAAAGGCGTGGTGAAAACTTTGCCTGAACATTGGAAAACCATTTTTCCTAATCCACAGAATGGTCCAGCTCGATTCTTGGGTACGACTTATTATGTGGACTTCCCACACTTGCGTTTGATTGCTTTGGACACCGATGGTCTGCATCGCATGTCCGACTATACACAAGTGGCTTTTTGGTTAAAGCAATCGTTGACTAACGCAAAAGATAAGCATACGGTAGTAATCATGCACCATCCTGTTTTTAGTACAGCACAAGGCAGACAAAATCCATTGATATGGTTAAGTTTTTATGGTATATTGCGCGAAGCGGATGTAGTATTTTCAGGACATGATCATAATTACGCGCGCCGTACGGTGGAGTATAAAGAGCGTTTTTGGGTGAAACAGCAACCTACTCTATTCATAGGTACGAATGCTTCGAAGAAAATGTATGCTGTAAAGGAAAAAGTAAATTATGAGTGCTCTTTTTCGGGTGAACCTGTGTATGAATATGTTGTAGTAACAAAGGATACATTGAGCATACATACTTATAATTTACATTCAGGCGAATTGATAGATGAAGTGAAAGTATCGCAATAAGTGATTTTATTTTCTTATAACTAACCATTTCGGTTGGTTATTTTTTTCTGGTGTAGTATAGAGTTGCAGTGTAGGGTCGTCTGTTGTTTTGATTTGCACTCCTATCAAATCTGCCCACTTTTGGGCTTTCTTAGCGTTTTTGCGTCGTCGTTGTATGCTTTGGGTATTTTTCTCCCAACGGTGTTGTTTATTCTTTTTAATTTTAGGTAATTGTGTAATGTTTTCTTTTATGGCTTGTTCTATTTCTGTTTCGGAGGCAAAACAAAGTGGTTCATTACTCATTTTTCGGCACTTCTCTAAAAACTGATACCATTCATTATCTGTTTTATCTGTGATTGTTTGCGCCCATTCTTCATTCATTGAAATATTCATTACTTTGTTCCATAATCGTTTGGAAATGGGTTCTTCTGATATATAATAAGGTGTATCTGCTACAACATATTGCAATTTTATTTTGATATTTTGAATCTTTATTTTTTTGACAATAGTTGGTTCTTCTGCTGTTTGCAAACTTGGTTCGTTGGGTAGGGTCAATGCTAAACGCAATCCACAGTAATTGGTTGCTTGTGTAGGTGATTGTAGGTAGCGATGAGATATATGACAATTGGCTTCACAATTGTCAAAACTACTACCGCGTACTATTTTTTCTGTGCCTGTAAGAGGTCCTTTGGGATTGGGTTCAGTACCAAGTTGATAGGGGGCATACCAATCTTCGCACCATTCGCTGACATTGCCTGTCATGTCGTATATCCCCAGTTCATTGGGCTTTTTCAGTCCTACGGTGTGTTTGCGAAACCCTGCATTGCTAAGAATCCAACCGATGCTATCTGCTATGAATGATCCTGCAAAGCGGTATTCTTGGCTATTATTTCCTCCACGTGCTGCAAACTCCCATTCTGCTTCTGTGGGAAGTCGAAAAGGCATATTAGTGATGCTATCTAAGCGATGAATGAATGTTTGGCAATCGTACCAACTAATGTTTGTTATGGGGTGATTAGGATTATATCCTTCGAGTGTGAGTGGTTCTTCGTTCATGACAACTTGCCATAGAGCTTGTGTTACTTCGGTATGTCCTATGTAGTACGCATTGAGTGCCACAGTATGTCGAGGTAGGTCAGTGGAGATAGGCTCGCGGTGTTGTTCTCGTGTACCACCCATTACAAATACGCCTCCTTCTACGCGTTGCATACTAAATGGTATGCCGTTCACTTCAAATCGAAGAACTTGCAATGAATCGGGAATAGTATTTCGTGGTTTAGCCGATACGGGGTTGATTGCAGAAAGCAACCAACAGATAAGTATATATAAGGTATATTTTTGTCTTTTCACGATAGTCTATTATACAAAATTCGTGCCATTGTAAAAATAGGGATTTATATATCAGTTGACACTTGTGGTTATTATCTATCTCTTCATTTTGTTTTGAGTTGCCAATGCGCCAAGCGCATTCTTCCAACTCAAACAAAATATACTCCTTGAATTGACGATAATTGACAACTAAATTGACCTAAATTGTTTAATAAAGTAAAAGCGTGGCAAAAAGATTTATTTAGATTTCTTATCTCGCCTAAGGGCTCGAACGATTTTCTCTGCCCGTAGGGCAAGGAGATATATAAAGTGTCAACATGTATATAGTTCTCTAAAAATAAGTATCATTTTTCCAATTATCTGCATGTTTTTCATTAAAATATTTTGCTATATAAAAAAAAAGCAGTACCTTTGCACTCGCTTTTCGGCTGAACATTACATGGTGAAGCGATAAGGCAAAGAAACTAAATCGAGAGTTACTTTCGATTTAAGAGGCGGGATGTGGCGCAGCCCGGTAGCGCAACGGTCTGGGGGACCGGAGGTCGCAAGTTCAAATCTTGTCATCCCGACAAGCATCGAAGGAAATGGAAATGTTTTCATTTCCTTTTTTTATGTTTTCCCTCAACCCTTCCGCCGTGCAAGATTTACGCAGAACATCTTGTCATCTCTATTTTATTTACCCCAAAAGTCCAACACTGTCGGATGAGTTTTTTTGCTTTGTGTACAGAGTAAATAACGACTGCTTAATGTGTGATATTTGGTGCATTTACTAAAAATGTGCGTTTTGTTAAGTGAAGGAGTGCGACGGAACGCACTCCGAGTGTTGCGCCCGAAGAGTCCCCACTCTGAGGATTAAGCGCAATACATAGAATGGCGCGACCCTTGCGGTCACGCAGCTGTATGGCTATAGGGTAGTGCCGTACAGGGTAGGCACGACCGCCCAAGTGTATGAAGTTAGGTATATTTGCAATAAAAGTACCTTTATTAAGATTTTACCTCTCTTATACCTTACCTGATTTTACCGAGAGAACTCCGAGAGACGACCGAGAGAACGCCGTCTCAACTCCCCGTGACCCAAAAGTGCTTTTTCTTAAGATTGCTTCTGAATCAGGTTTTCTTGATTCCTAAAAAAGTTGACTCTATAACTGAAAAGGTTGACTAAATTCCTAAAAATGTTTCCTTTCTTTGTCTATTAGTCTCGAATCGGATTTGGGTACTTCACGCTTCTAAACTCTAAATAGCAGCGCCAAAAAGCGCATCCTATAAACTGAAATTAGCGAAAAAGTCGCTATTTTCTTGCTCAATCCAAAATAATTCACTACCTTTGCACCCGTAATTAGCCCACGCCTTGGGATTATGTCTTTCGGGTGGGGTGGTTGCAGACATAATAAAGGCGTCATTAGCGCTTTGTGCTTGGCTACATGGAATCTCGCAAATTCTAACATTATTCCAACACATTGCAGCATTTTGATGTCCTCGGGATATGTATATCCATATCCGTACACCTTAATGGACAGGTGTGCGCGTGCGTACATATCGGCGTGGGCTTCGGTGTTGCTTGTTCGGAATAATGGGCAATGCGAGAGCCTCATGTAGCGGAACAGCAACAGTGCAGTCCCGCTTTTTTTGTGTATGCAATAAACAACAAAGCAATCATTAACAAACGGAGGCAGCCGAAAATCCGATGAAGAGTAGGCATGACAGTTAAATTTATTTATTATGAAAAAAAGTTTTATTTTAATCACCATTCTAGGTGCATTGGCATTGAGTTCATGTAAGTTAGCAATTGTTCCAAAGGCTATCAACACCATTAACTCTGTTAGTTTGGAAGAACTGAATTTGGAGCGTAAGGATTACAAGGTTCTGAACACTATTACAGCAGAAGCATCGGTTGTTTACACGCAATTTGGTAATACAATCACTATCGCAGATGCAAATGGAGATTTTACACTTACATACAAGCGCAGATACTCTTGGAGAAATGGATATTATTGGGAATACAAAGCCTTCCGTGGGATTGCGCGATATGGTTTCTTAGCAAATGATTATGGGAAAACAGATAGTTATTCAGATATTAGTCCAGAACAGATGGCTCGTAGTATTGCAATCTATCGTTTAATTAATGCATGTAAAGTAGCAGGAGGTGACGGTGTGATTGAGCCTATTGTTTCCACGAATGTAGGACAACAAGGACATAGTATTACATTCAAAACAACTGTTTCTGCTAAAATTATCAAAATAAACACAGATAAATAATCGCAAATATGAAAAAGATTTTAACTTTTGCAACATGGCTTGTAGCACTAACTATAATGTCTTCTTGTGGATCAAATCGTTATGTTGCTCCTGCTCTCCCAAGTGGTATTCTCAATCTTGCTATTACTGAAAATCCAATTCCTGATAAATATGCGAATATGGATTATGGTATTCGCTTGAATGTAGCGGATAGCCGTGCAAAAATGGCACTAGTTCATGTATATGATGCAAGTACGATTTCAGTCCCACAATTTAGTGCCAATCCATCAGTTGGTTCATTTATATCTGAAAGTATGCGTCGCTATATGCGTACTATGGGCTTCAATTTGGATGCGGACCCTTCTACTGATTATTGGATGGAAGTATCTCTTACAGAGTTCCATGTAGATTACTTATCTGGTATTGGTTGGAATGCAACTGTTATGATGAGCGTAAAAGTACTTGACCACAATCGCACATTGGTTTATCCAACAGTTGAAGTGGCAGGTCGCTATAGTTTAGCAGGTAGTGCATACTCTAAAGATATTGCAAACCAAGTTCTCAATCAAGCATACACAGAGGCTTTGAAAGATATTGATTGGGATCGTATCGCATTCTTCTTGCACCGTGCAAGTTCTCCTAAACAAGAGCCAAACAAGCAAGTAACAGGAGAGGGTAATACAGCGTTAGAGCACTTAACCATTCACTGGGATGTAAATTCTCGTCCACAAGGTGCAGACATTTTCTGGCGAGTTATTTCTTCTACTCCAGAGGTTAAGAACCAAAACTACAAGTATTTGCAAACCACTCCATACGAAACAACGGAGGTATTTGATATCAAGGGATTAACCTATAATAATGCAGGTAATGTGCAAATTGAAATCAAGTGCGAAAAGACTGGTTATTATACTCAATCCAAGAAATTCAATGTAAGTTCAATCATTGAGGAGAAAGAGATTAGTGCTTTCTTCCGTTTAGTAGCAGAGGAGGAGTAACATGAAAAAGATCTTGTTTGTAGTTATGCTTACAATATCTTCTATGCTTTCGTTTGCTGGGGTCATTATGACCTCTAGCAACGAAAGATTAGAGGATGTCACCATCACTAGTGAAACAGATTCTGCAATTGTTTATATGCAAGATGGCGTAGAGAAATCTATTGCCATTGAGCAAGTGTCTGCTATTCTGTATGATAATGGAACATATAAAGAATTACAACAAAAAACATCAGCAGTTGCACATGGTGAGGGCTTCTTTGTAGATGAGACAAATGTGGATGTATTTGCCAATGAAATAGTCATTGATATGGCGAGTGTCAAAAAGATAACTCCAGAAGATGAGTGTGTTTACACTGCTAATGAATTTAGTGGTGAACAATTGCCTCATTTTGTATATCAGCGTGTACAATATGCTGGAAAAAATGCAAAAAAATATCGCTATTGTGGTGGTAATATGATTCTAACTAAAAAAGAATTTGGTAAATTTCTACAGATGAATTGCCCTGATGCTTATGTGTATTATAAAAAAGCAAAATCATTGAATGTTGCTGCATGGTGTCTATTGCCTGTAGGATTTATTGGCTGGTTTTGTTGTTATTTATCCGCAGCAAAATATGATGCGAAAACACTAATGGAATACAAAACTTCTTGTGCAAACCAAAGTGTTGAAAGAGTGCAGGAACAATAATATTTAACGAGATAAAAGTAATTCGTATGAAAAAAATTATTCTATTATTATTAGGATTTATTCCTATGTTTTCTTTCGCAGGAGTCATAATGACTACTAATGGTGAAAGAATAGAAGATGTTACAATCCAAAGTGAAACAAGCGAAAGCATTGTGTATATTGAGAATGGTGTAGAAAAGACTATTTCAATAGAGCAAGTACAAGCCGTGTTGTTTGATAATGGTAATTTCAAAGAGTATCCAAAATACACATCACCCGTTGTAGCGAATGAATCTACTGTTACTGAGAATAAAAATATAGGGTATAATACGCAACGACAATCTGTACAACCAATAGGTTGGAACTCGTTTGATCCAAATGGAGAGAAACTTTGGTTATCAGGATGGTGTACTGCAGGCTCAGGATTGGGAGTGATGATTGTTGGATTAATTTGTATTGGTGTGGGAGATGGTCCTATGGATGGATTAGGACTTACTTTTATATCCCTAGGTTCTGTTAGCACTGCTGCATCTATACCATTATTAACGATTGGTGGCATGCGTAAGTTTAAAAAGGCCGATAAATCCGCAGAAACTGCCCAGTCTTATATTTTGGAACTTCAAGCACAAAAGAACCAAATCGGTTTAGCATTAAAGTTCTAAACTCTCCTAAATCACAAATCCGCATAATCGAAAAATGGTTATGCGGATTTTTATTAGCGGGCATCAATAGGGTTCGGTATCCCTTCGGAAAATGAAAAGGTAAAAACGGAAAACTAACCGCCACAGATTAATAGATACAATCCGAAAATATTGCCATAAATTTGGAATATAAAGAAAAAACGATAACCTATCTCACGGACGCGAGGAATGAAAGCAGGAAACTGAATTCCCCTCACCGCCACCTGCGAACATCAGAGTGGTAACGAAGTGGTAAGCGAAGATACCGTTAGTCAAATTACAGTTTCTTCTCCAGTTCTTGGAGGCGCTTCATAATGTCTGGCAACTGCTTGAAGCCCACACTGCTGCGGCGCCAATTCATGGCATCAATTGCAGGTGAACCCTGATACATTCCCGCCTTGCGCACACTGCCAGCAATTCCCGTTTGTGCGCCAAAGACACAATGATCGGCAATCTCTATATGCCCAGCTACGCCCACTTGACCTGCCAAAATACAATGTCCGCCCACCTTAGTAGAACCTGCTACCCCCACTTGAGCGCACATGAAAGTACTTTCGCCAACTTCCACATTATGAGCTACTTGTACAAGGTTGTCAATCTTGACATTCTTACGCACAATAGTAGAGCCCATCATCGCACGGTCAACGGTGGTATTGGCACCAATCTCTACATCATCTTCGATAATCACATTGCCAATCTGAGGGAGTTTTTGGTTCACACCTTTCGCATCGGGTTCAAAGCCAAAACCATCTGCACCTATCACTACGCCTGCGTGCAAAATACAATCGTTTCCAACGACACAATTATAGTAGATCTTAACACCTGAATATACAATGGTATTATCACCTATACGCACATTATCGCCAATATATGCGTGCGGATAGATTTGCACCCCCTTGCCCAGTTGGACATTCTTACCGATATAGGCAAAGGCACCGATATACGCGTCTTCGGGTACGGTAACGCCTTCGCTGATGAAGCAGGGTTGCTCCACTCCCTGCTTGGCAGGGTTCATAGCTTTGGCTACAAGTGCAAGTAGCTGTCCCATAGCAGCGCGTGCGTTCTCTACGCGAATAATAGTGGCATTGGTTTCGCCATCAAAAGCGATGGAATCAGTCATAAGTACCACACTGGCACCCGTCTGAGGCAAATGGGAAAGGTATTTGGCGTCGCAAAGAAAAGTGAGTTGTCCCTCTTTGGCATTCTCGATAGAACCAATATCCGATACTTTGCGATTGGCATCACCTGTGATTTTGCCCCCAAGGAGCATTGCTATTTGTTGTGCACTAAATTCCATGATTATATAACAGATTAATTGTAGTAAATTCTTTGAAGATTGTTTTATAATATAGTATCAATCAAGACCTTCTTCTACGCGTTCGCGAAGATAAGCCATAGCCTGATTAATGTCTTCAAATTGGCTCAAATCAACGGGTTTACCAATATGTAAATGAACGCGCGCGCAAGGATTAACATAAAAATTTCCTGAAGGCATAGCATCGTGGAAACCCGACAACGAGATAGGCACTACAGGTAAGTTTAAATCCATAGCAATCTTGAAAGCACCTTGTTTAAAACGACCCATTTCACCCGTTTTGGTGCGTGTACCCTCTGGGAAAATAACCGTAGAAATACCATCAACTAATTCTTTTTTGACCAATTCAACACTCTGCAATGCAGCACGAGGATTGCTACGATCCACAAAAATATGTCCTGCTACTGCGCATGCTGTGCCTACAAATGGAATCTTACGCAACTCTTTCTTCATCATCCATTTGAAGTTGTTGGGCAACCAGCCATACACAGCAAACACATCCAAAGCCGATTGATGATTAGCTACGAATACATATGATTGCTTTGGATTCACATTTTCAGCGCCAGTGACTTTAATAGGTACCAGCAATAGCCACAATACGCTGCGCGACCAAAATACTTGCACTGCGCGAGGTGCCTTACCGTTTTTCCAAGGAAAACAAACAATCGTAAAAACAGCAGTGAACAATGTCACCAAAATAATCAACGGAAGACCAATTAAGTATTGGTATAAAATGTAAAGAATTTTCATTGTGTTTGTAACTGATAAATAACTATTTAGAATTTCAGTTTATGCATAAAACCACGGTAGAGTGCGCAGATACGGCGAATCTCATCCCATGTTTCTTCTGGAAGTTTAGTTCCTACGATTTCAACGACACGCCCAGCTGCAATAGTGCCAATCTCGCCGCAACGGCGCAAGTCGAATCCATCGGATAATGCATGCAAGAATCCTCCTGCATACAAGTCGCCTGCACCTGTGGAGTCAAGACAATTAGATGTGATGGCACCAATATGATGTATTTGACTTCCCTTGCGAACATACGAACCGCGTTTACCTACTTTCACAATGGCAATATCGCATTGTTCGGAAATATTTTCAACTGCCTCTTCTGGATTGAGATGCGTATAAGCAAAAGATTCGTCCTCGTTGGCAAAAACAATGTCCACATATTTATATACAAGGTCCTTGAGGAACTGATGATTTTCATTCACCACATTATAGCTTGCTAAATCCAAAGAAATAGTACACCCCTGTTCTTTGGCTGTGCGTAAGGCGGTTTCAATCAAATTATGGTCTTGTACTAAATATCCTTCCACATGGCAAATATCGTAGCCTATGAAAGCTTCTTTACGAATATCTTCCGCCTTCAAGTCGGCCGCAGCACCCAGATAGGTACAAAATGTGCGTTCACCATCGGGGGTAATGAGTACGATACAACAACCCGACATGAGCGAAGAAGAAAGCAGAATAGGTTGTACATTGTTTTTAATAAGGTCATCACGGTAAAACTTACCAACCTCATCGCAGCCAATCTTACCAATAAAGGCGGCTTTTCCTCCCAACTGTGCAATCGTTGCCACTGTGTTAGAGGCACTACCACCAGCCACTAAGCGCTTGCGTACAGAAGCAAATCGTGCTTGTAGTTGCTCAAATTGTTGTGCGTTGATAAGATTCATACTTCCCTTCGGAAAACCAATCTCACGCAAATCACCTTCCGACACTTGAAGCAAAATATCGGTCAATGCATTTCCTAAACCTAAAACTCGTTTCATGTTGTATTTTTGTGTTAATATTGCTATTTTTGGTGCAAAAACTACCTTTTTTGAGGTAAAAATCAAAATTTTCTGCAAAGATAGTAATTTTTTTTCAAAAAAACTTGCTCATATGAAAAAAAAGTAGTAATTTTGCACCCGATTTCGAAACCGACATGGTTTTTGAGGTCAAAAAATACTGCTTCCTTAGCTCAGTCGGTTAGAGCATCTGACTGTTAATCAGGGGGTCCAAGGTTCAAGTCCTTGAGGGAGCGCGAGTGTGATGGTTCGAAAGACCATCACACTTTTTTATTCTTCTGCTAAACATATTCATTCTCATTTAAGAAAAATTGTGTATTTTATTTGCGTATTTGGAGTTTTTGTTGTACCTTTGTGCGATTTTATGGATTTTGGGTAATTGTGGTAGAAAATAATAACACCTTAATAATATAAAGAACAACATGGGACTTTTTTCGTTTACACAAGAGATTGCTATTGACTTGGGAACTGCCAACACAATCATTATTTGTGATGACAAAGTGGTAGTGGACGAGCCATCCGTAGTAGCTATCAGCATGACAGAGAACAAGATGGTGGCTGTAGGACGCAAAGCGCAACAGATGATTGGTAAAGGTGGTACGCTGATTCGTACAGTACGCCCCTTGCGCGATGGTGTGATAGCTGACTTTTATGCCTGCGAGATGATGATTCGCGGAATGATTAAGATGATTCCTAAGCAAAATCGCCTTTTCACTCCAAACATCCGTATGGTGGTTTGTATTCCATCAGGTAGTACAGAAGTGGAGATTCGTGCGGTACGCGATAGTTCGGAACACGCTGGCGGTCGCGAAGTATATATGATCTACGAACCAATGGCTGCGGCAATCGGTATGGGTATTGATGTGGAGCAACCAGAGGGTTGTATGGTGGTAGATATAGGTGGTGGTACTACCGAGATTGCTGTGATTTCTCTCGGTGGAATCGTAGCAAACCGCTCTATTAAGATTGCGGGTGATGACCTCAATCGCGATATTGTGGAGTACATGGGACGCACACACAACTTGCGTATTGACGAGCCTACAGCAGAGCGAATCAAAATGCAAGTGGGTTCTGCATTGCCAGAGCTGGAGGATGCACCAGAAGACTATATGGTAATTGGTCCTAACAAAGTGACAGCATTGCCAATGCAAGTGCCTATCAGCTACCAAGAGATAGCTCACTGTATGGACAAGAGTATCTCCAAGATAGAGAGTGCTATTTTGCAAGCTCTTGAAGTAACACCTCCTGAACTCTATGCCGATATTGTGAAGCGCGGTATATACCTCACTGGTGGTGGCGCGTTGTTGCACGGACTGAGCAAACGATTTACGGATAAGATTACCATTCCTTTCCATGTGGCAGAAGATCCGTTGCATGCTGTGGCACGCGGTACGGGTGTTGCATTGAAGAATGTGAACAACTTTGGCTTCTTGATTCGATAAAAGGGACAAACAATCATAGGGTAGCTGTATGAAAAATCTGCTACAATTTTTAACGCGATATAGCAACTTCCTAATCTTCTTGATATTGGAAGTTGTTGCGTTTATACTGATTACCACCACCAACCACTATCAACAAAGTGCTACTTGGTCGGCAGCCAATCGGTTTGTGGCATCTATTCATCAGACAACAACCTCCATCTCCGATTATTTTGCTCTTCGACAGGAAAACGAACGATTAGCACAAGAGAATGCGGCTCTTAAATCGCAGTTAATGCTGGTGGATAACATGGCGGAATATGCGATTGAGAGGGATAGCCAGTACATATATTCTCATCTCGATTGGGAGTATATACCCGCTAAAGTGATAGGAATAACTACCCACAAACAACATAACTACCTCACTATCAATAAAGGCAGACGCGACAGCATAGAAGTGGACATGGGTGTGGTTTGCCAAGAGGGCGTTGTGGGAATCGTGAGTGCAGTGGGCGAACGATACGCTTTGGTTGTACCACTCATACATACGGAGATGAATGTTAGTTGCCGTATTCAAACGAACAACTATATAGGTAGAACACATTGGTTGGGAAGAAATCACCAAGAACTACAATTGGAAGATATATCGCGACATATTGTTGTCAATGAGGGAGATACAATCGTTACGAGTGGATTAACACCCGTCTTTCCATATGGCATACTGGTAGGTACAGTTTCTCATACCGACCTAACCGACCACGACAACTATCATCACATAACTTTGCAAATAGCTACCGATTATCGAAAGATCAGCTATGTACAAGTTATTCATAATCGGGCTTTGCACAACATAGATAACATTGAAAACAACACACAATGGAGTGGATCAAAGAAATAGGACGATTGTTGCTGTTGGTGGCACTACAAGTATTGCTTTTCGATCATCTGCATATTGCCATATGGGGATTCCCCATGGTATATATACTCTTTCTGCTAAATCTCTCTCCTCGCCTTCCGAAATGGGCAGAGTTGTTGATAGGTTGCTCTGTAGGCTTATTAATGGATGTATGGTATTCATCCTTAGGTATCCATATGGCAGCATGTGTGGCTATCGCATTCATTCGACCTATGCTGCTCGATAATATGCTACAAGATATTGAACGCATCAAAGATCATGTGATGGGCATAACTATTGGTACTGCCGAGTATGCTAAATGCGTCGTATTATTGACAGTTATTCACCACTTCATCGTATTTGCATTGGAGGCTTGGAGTTGGTCGCAGTGGTGGATTGTATTATTGCAAACACTCATTAGTAGCACTATGACAATAATCATACTATTGGGTTATGACCGACTAAAGCAATGATATGATTAACGACAGATTTTATAAACGCAAGTATGTGATAGGTGGCATAGCGGTGTGCATTGTGCTGTCCTATATACTTCGTTTGTTCTTTCTGCAAATTATAGACCAATCTACCAAAGAAAAGGCCGAAAACAACGCTCAATTGCGCCAGACATTATATCCCTCGCGTGGACTCATCTATGACCGCAATGGCGAACTATTGGTAGCCAATCAACCTATCTATGAGGTGACGATGATTGTGCGTGAGATGAAGCAAGCGCCGTTTGATACGATTGGACTATGCAATGCGCTGCATATATCGCGTGACTCGTTTGAGATACGCATGCAGGACATGACCAATCGCAAGAAAAACCGTGGATACACACAATTTGCACCACAAATATTCATGCCTAACCTCAGTCAAGAAGAGGTGGCACAATTACAGCAAGAGAAATATAAGTATCCGGGCGTTGATATCCGAATCCGCACGCTGCGCGACTACACCTATCCTATAGCATCGCATATATTAGGTAGTGTGGGAGAGGTGAATAACAACGATATCCAACAGGATGATTACTATAAGACGGGGGACTACTCAGGACGCGGTGGAATCGAGCGAACATACGAGAAAGAATTGCGTGGAAAGAAAGGAGTAGAAGTCTATATGCGCGACTCGCGAGGACGCATACAGGGCTCGTTTCAGAACGGACAAATGGACCTGCCTGCAGAGGCAGGTAATGACCTATATCTGAGCATTGATAGAGCTACACAACAAGTAGCAGAACAACTCATGCAGAATAAGATAGGTAGTATTGTGGCTATTGAACCAAAGACAGGTGAGGTTATAGCCATGGTGAGTGCGCCCAATTGGGATCCGCGTCGTTTGGTGGGTAAGGAACGCTCTGCTAACTATCAACAACTACTCAAAGATACGAATAAACCCCTAATGAACCGAGCTACACAAGCGCAATATGCTCCAGGTTCTACATTTAAGATTTTGCAAGCACTGGTGGGATTGCAAGAGGGAGTGATTAGCCCACACACGAAGTATCCATGCAATGGAAAGACATCGTATCCTATCAAATGCACGCACGATCATGGTAGTCCAGTGGAATTAGAAGAAGGAATAGAGCAGAGTTGTAATCCATATTTCTGGGCAATGTATAAGGATTTGTTGCAACAGGACGGGTATAGCGATGATAATGCCGAATTCAAGGAACATTATCAGACATGGCGAGAGCATGTGATGAGCTTTGGATTGGGTAATAGGTTTGATGATACGGATATTAGTGAGCAAGCTAAAGGTGCGGTTCCATCGGTAGGATTATACGATAAGATTTACGGAAAAAAGGGATGGAAAGCTATTACGATTCGTTCGTTGTCAATTGGACAGGGTGAGATATTGGTAACACCTTTGCAACTGGCCAATCAAGCTGCTGCGATAGCTAATAAGGGATATTATATAACTCCGCATTTGAATAGAAATGACTCAATGAAATCGAGGATTCATCACACTACGATTGATGCAAAGCACTTCGATGTGGTGCATCGCGGTATGGCGCGTGTGATGACGGAAGGAACGGGAAAGTGGTACAATGTGCCCGAATTGCAGATATGTGGTAAGACAGGTACGGTACAGAACCCTCACGGAGAAGATCATGCGTTGTTTATCGGCTTTGCTCCTATGGATAACCCACAGATAGCGATTGCTGTGGCGGTAGAGAATGCGGGCTTCGGTTCCACATGGGCATGTCCGATAGCAACACTGCTGATGGAACAATATTTGACTGGTGAAATCAAACGAAATGCACTCTACGAGCGCATGGTGAATGCTAACTTGATAGATAAAGCAGATGAGGAGTAATAGAAGCATCATATCGGGTATTGACTGGTGGACAATCGTTTTGTTCCTCGTGATTGCGCTGTTCGGTTGGCTGAACATCTATGGATCTAGCTACTCATTTGATCAAACGAGTATTTGGGACTTCTCCAACCGCGCAGGTAAGCAGTTGGTATGGTTGGTTACAGCCGTAGTGATCGGTGGAATCATACTGATGATAGAGGAGAAAGCGTATGATATTTTGGGTTATATCTTCTATGGAGTAATGATAGTGTTGTTGATAATCACGCCTATTTTTGCGCGTGATATCAAAGGTTCGCTGTCGTGGCTGACGATAGGTCCGATTAGTTTGCAGCCAGCAGAGTTTGCCAAATGTTTCACGGCTATTGCAGTAGCCAAATATATGAGCCAATATGGCTATAAAGTGCGTGATTTGCGCGATTTGATCATACCTTTCCTTTTGATAGGTGTGCCTATGCTGATTATCATGGTGGCTCAGCGAGAAACGGGATCGGCATTGGTGTTTGCTTCGTTCTTATTGGTGTTCTACCGTCAAGGCATGTCGGGCTATGTGCTTTCGGGTGGATTGGCGTGTGTGGTGCTATTCATATTGGTGATATTATTCGGTGAGACGGCATTGCCAATAGGATTGGGTAATGTAGGTATCTTGGTAAGTACACTGGTGATAGAGGCGATAGTGATGGGGCTGTTGGCGTTTAAGGAGAGAGATTTTCGTTCGTTGGTTATTGTGAGTATAGGTGTGGTGGTTTGTTATGGAATAGGATTGTTGCTCAATATCTGGCTATCTGTTAATTTCAATTATATAGCATTGGCTTGTTTGGCGTTTACGGCTATTTATCTGCTTGTGCAGGCGGTGAAATATCGAAAAAGCAGTATGGGTTGGATTGTGGCATTTGTAATGACTACTGCGGTGCTTTGCCAAGGATGTGACTATGCTTTCCACAACATTCTGCAACCTCACCAACGCATTCGTATTGAAGTGTTATTGGGTATGAAAGATGATCCGCATGGTGCGGGATATAATGTGAATCAATCGCTGATTGCTATTGGTTCGGGTCAAACTACGGGTAAGGGATTTTTGCAAGGAACACAAACCAAACTAAAGTTTGTGCCTGAACAAGATACCGATTTTATCTTCTGTACAGTGGGCGAAGAATGGGGATTTGTGGGGTCTGCTGGACTATTATTGCTATATTTGGCATTGATATTGAGGATTATCTATATTGCTGAACGACAGCGAGATACCTTTAGTAGAATATATGCGTATAGCGTGGCGAGCATATTGTTGTTCCATGTGACAATCAATATTGGTATGGTGCTGGGATTGCTGCCTGTGATTGGTATTCCATTACCATTCTTCAGTTATGGTGGTTCTTCGCTGTGGGGATTCACGATATTGCTGGCGATTATGCTAAGACTGGATGCTGCGCGTGTGAATAAGATGCAAGGATAATGGCAGAACATAATATCATAGGACAGAAGGGCGAGGAGTTGGCTGCTAAGATCATGCGGGAGAAAGGTTTTCGTGTGGTGGATATGAACTGGAAGTTCGGGCACTTGGAGATGGATGTGATAGCTGTGAGCAAGAAGGAGATTGCTTTTGTGGAAGTAAAGACGCGCACTACCTCTTTTGGTGGAAAAAGACCAGAGGAGTATGTGGACGATTTGAAGAGAAGAAGAATGGCTGCTGCAGCTAATGCGTATATCAAGTTTCATAAGATAGAATTGGTTCCGCGATTTGATATTATTGGCATTACGATGGATGCTACCACGCATGAGGTGAAAGAGGTAACACACTTGGAGGATGCTTTTCTGCCACCCCAACGAACGATAGGTAAGAGCAGCTTCAGCGGACAAGGGAGATGGCATCATAGAAACAGAGTAATTGGAAAGTAAGTGATTGATTATATGGAATTTAAGTACGATATTATTGTAGTAGGTGCAGGACATGCCGGCTGCGAGGCAGCCAGTGCTGCTGCTCGTATGGGTAGCAAGACATTGCTCATCACGATGGATATGAATAAGATTGGTCAGATGAGTTGTAACCCTGCTGTTGGTGGAATAGCTAAAGGTCAGATAGTCAGAGAGATAGATGCGATGGGGGGACAAATGGGTATTGTGACGGACAGGAGTGCTATTCAGTTTCGTATGCTCAATCGCAGCAAAGGTCCTGCTATGTGGAGTCCGCGTAGTCAGAGCGATAGAAAACGCTTTATTGAGGAATGGGTGAATATCCTGACGGACACACCAAATCTGGATATATGGCAAGATACCGTGATGGAGTTAGTGATCAAAGATGGCGAAGTCAAGGGAGTTAAGACATTGCTCGGTATAGAGATGCAGGCAAAGGCGGTGATATTGACCAATGGTACTTTCTTGAATGGCCTATTGCACTTTGGGCGAACACAGATTGAAGGAGGAAGAATATCGGAGCCAAGTAGTTTTGGTATCACGGAGCAGTTGCGCCAGTTGGGTTTTGTAACCGATAGAATGAAGACGGGTACACCTGCGCGTATAGATAAGAGGAGTATTGATTTCTCGCAGATGACAGAGCAGTTGGGCGATAACGATAGCCATCAGTTCTCGTATTTGGATACCGTACAACGCCAGCTGAAGCAGATGAGTTGTTGGATTACTTATACTAATACTCAGACGCACGATGTACTGCGTGGCGGATTGGAAGACTCACCGTTGTATAATGGTCAGATACAGAGTATTGGTCCGAGATATTGCCCAAGTATAGAAACAAAGATTGTTACTTTTGCAGAGAAAGATGCGCACCAGTTGTTCTTGGAACCAGAGGGTGTAGATTCGAATGAATACTATGTGAATGGTTTCTCCTCTTCCCTACCCTGGCAGACACAATGGCAAGCATTGCGCACGGTGAAGGGATTGGAGAACGCGGTGTTGTATCGCCCGGGATATGCGATTGAATATGACTTTTTTGATCCTACACAGTTGCTACATACATTGGAGACAAAGATGATTAAGAACCTCTTCTTTGCAGGACAAATCAATGGTACTACGGGTTATGAGGAGGCAGCAGGTCAAGGATTAGTGGCTGGTGTGAATGCACATCAGAATATCACAGGTGGTGCGCCATTCACTTTGGCAAGAGATGAGAGCTATATAGGTGTGCTGATTGATGATTTGGTGAATAAAGGTGTGGATGAACCATACCGTATGTTTACTTCGCGAGCTGAGTATCGTATCTTGCTGCGCCAAGATAATGCAGACGCTCGACTGACGGAGCGCAGTTATGAGTTGGGCTTGGCAGACGACTATCGTTTGTCTTTGCTAAGGAGTAAGCAAGCAGGCGAGCAAGCATTGACGGAAATGCTACGCAATACCTCCGTGAAAGGTAAAGATATAAATGCGTATTTGAACACAATGGGCTATGGCGATTTGCAACAAACGAGCAAGTTGATTGATATTATAGCGCGTCCAAATATCACTATTATGGGCTTGGCAGAAGTGGTTGCTGAACTAAAAGAGAAGATTGAGCAACTGGGCAGCAGAAGCGAGGAGATTGTAGAGAGTGCAGAGATTAATATCAAGTACAAAGGGTATATTGAGCGCGAACGACTGGCAGCAGATAAGTTGCAACGCCTGAATAATATCCACCTGCCAAAAGATTTTGACTACAATAGCGTACAGTCGCTGAGCACCGAAGCACGCCAAAAACTCAGTCGCATTAAGCCAGGAACTATTGGTGAAGCAAGCAGAATCCCAGGTGTAAGCCCCAATGATATTAGCGTGTTATTAGTACTGATGGGCAGATAATTACATGTATGTTACCTGCTAACTACGAGAGAAACACGGCAACGAGACGGCAACGACACGACAACGAGAGAAGACTTCACCGAGTGAGAGCCGTGATAACATAGAGGTAATACAACAATGTTTCACGTGGAACATTTAAGATAATTGATTAGATAATTAATAATAAATAAAGATATGAAACAAGAAGAGATTATCGCGCATATTCGCGATGTGAAGGATTTTCCTGTAGAGGGAATTGTATTTAAGGACATTACTACTGTGTTGAGTAATCCAGAGTATTTGAAGTGGATGAAAGATGAGATTGCCAACTTGTATCGTGCATACGGTATTACAAAAGTGGTGGGTATTGAGTCACGCGGGTTTATTTTGGCTCCTGCGGTGGCTATGGAATTAGGTGCAGGATTTGTGCCTATCCGCAAACCGGGTAAATTACCAGCGGAGACTATTGAAGTAAGCTATGCAAAGGAATATGGCGTAGATACTATTCAGATTCACGCTGACGCGTTGAATGAAAATGATGTGGTGCTGCTGCATGACGACTTGTTGGCTACTGGTGGCTCGATGGCTGCTGCGCTGGAACTGGTAAAGAAATTCAATGTAAAGAAAGTGTATATCAACTTTATTATTGAGTTGGAGTTCTTGAATGGCAGAAAAGTGTTCGGTGACGATGTAGAGGTTAGCAGCTTGCTGAGTTGCTAAGAATCTACAAATCTGTTTTTTTATTAACGACAATATAGACAACATTCCGCGGCAATCAACACCCTGCCGCGGCAAGGATATATATTATAAGGTTCTCGTACTTTAGCGTAATTTACCGATAAAATCGTAAAGAATTACAAGTTTTGGCTAAAAACGAACATATACAAGAGATACTTCGGCGGTTGCCAGAAGAGCCAGGGGTGTACCAATACTTCAATGAAGCAGGGGAAGTGATTTATGTGGGTAAAGCAAAGAACCTGAAGCGCAGGGTAAGTAGTTATTTTCATAAAGAGCAAGATCGCTACAAGACTAAACTGCTGGTTCAGAGTATTGCGGACATTAAATGGGTGGTGGTGAATAGCGAGCAAGATGCGTTTTTACTGGAAAATAACCTCATTAAACAGTATCAACCCCACTACAATATCCTATTAAAGGATGGGAAAAGTTATCCGAGTATTTGTATTACAAGAGAAGAATATCCCAGAATATTCAAGACGCGGAAGATAATCAAAGGTGTAGGCGAGTATTTTGGACCATATAGTTTTGGCTATACACTGGACTTGGTGTTGGAGCTAATCCATAAACTCTACCCTATTCGCACTTGTGGCATGCAGATGAGCAAAAGTGCCGTTGAAATGGGGAAATATCGCGTGTGCTTGAAGTATCATTTGGGTAATTGCTGCGGCATATGCGAAGCAAAAGTGAGCCATGAGCAGTATATGGAGTATATTGATGCTGCGCGGAAGATTATTCGAGGCGATGCACAAGAGATTAGCAAGCAGATAGAAGCAGAGATGTTGCAAGCAGCCGCAGAGATGCGGTATGAGGAGGCGGGCAGACTGAAAGAAAAGCTCGATTTCATCGAACAATTTACCAGCAAAACTATTATCACGAACTCGCATGCGGGCGATGTGGATGTGTTTGGTTACGATGAAATGGGGCAGAATGTATATATCAGCATGCTGCATGTGCATAGAGGAAGTATTGTACAGGGGCAGACTATTGAATATAAGAAGCAGTTGGATGAGAGTCGAGAGGAGGTCTTGGCGATGGGTATATACGAATTGAGGGAGCAGTTGGGGAGTACAACAAAAGAGGTGATTGTTCCGTTTATTCCGGAGATAATTGATGAAAATCTGCATGTGAATATTGCTCTGGGAGGCGACAAAAAGAAGCTCTTGGACTTGGCGATGCAGAATGTGCAGCAGTATAAGAAGGACCGCATTAAACAGGATGATAAACTGAATCCAGACCAACGCGCGGTGCGTATCTTGGGTGGTTTGCAGAAGTTGTTGGGCTTGCCTACAATGCCAATGTGGATAGATAGTTTTGATAACTCCAATACGCAGGGTAGCAATGCAGTGGCAGGTTGCGTAGTCTTTAAGAAGGGACGCGCGTGCAAGAGCGAGTATAAGAAATTTGAGATAAAGACAGTGGAAGGTCCCGATGACTACGCGAGTATGCGTGAGGTAGTGAGAAGGAGATATAGCCGACTGATGGAAGAAGGCAGTCCCCTACCCGACTTGATTATTGCCGACGGTGGACTGGGGCAGATGGGTGCTATTCGTGAGGTGGTGGAAGGAGAGTTGGGTTTGCAAATTCCGATTGCGGGACTGAAGAAGGACAACAAGCATAGGACAAATACCCTACTCTATGGCGACCCTGTTCAGGAGTTTGGTATGAAAGTGACGGATGAGATCTTCCGACTGATGGTGGAGATACAAGATGAGGTGCATCGATTTGCCATTAGTTACCACAAAAAGAAGCGAAGCAAGGCGCAGATAAAGAGCGAACTCGATGATATTCAGGGAGTTGGCGCAGTTACTAAGCAAAAGATACTGCAACGATTTGGCTCTGTGGCGCGTGCTAAAAGCGCCAAATTGGAGGAGTGGATTGATTTGCTCGGAACTCGCTCAGGCACAAAGCTTTACGAGCATTTTAATGGCAAAATAACGCCCTGAGAATTGAATATTTTTGAGGAGCGTGGAACAAGACACAGGCAAAATGATGTGTTTTTAGCGGAATTTATGCACTCCTTCTCGCTTCGCTCGAGAAATCTAATTAATCTTATAACTTCGCTGCTGATTTTATTGCCACCGCTCCTTCGCATACTCGTCGCTGAATCTTCAGTAAATGTAGCGGTAAACAATAAAGTAAAGAAAGAACAGTCGTTTGTAATATTTTCTTTTTCTCATTTGTCTAACGGGTGTAGTCGCAAAGAAGCGAACTGAAAACGATTTGTTAAATGATTAAATTTTTAGAAGTATGTTAGATTCATTTATGGATGGGTTAGTTCCAATTTTTGGAGTGTTGTTACTTTTTGGTGGAATACCAGCAATTATTTTGACGGGTGTAATTATGTATCTCAAAAATCGCCGTCACAAAGTGGAGGAGCATAGTAAACTCATCTCTCAGATGATTGAGAAGAGTGAAGGTGCAAACATTGACTTCAAAGCAATGGCTGAGATGTTGAATGAGACGGACAGTAAAAAGAAGACTACCAAAATGGCAGTGTTGAAACACTTGGAGTATGGTGCATTATCTTCACTCGTTGGATTATTTATATTGCTCTATGGAGTGTTCGCTACAGTGAATCAGGCAGTTATTATCGGTGGTTTGCTCTTGACTATTGGTATAGCATTCTTGGTGATGTTCTTTGTATCAAAGAATTATCTCAAGAAGGAGATTGAGAAAGAGGAAAAAGAATTGGCAGAAAAAGAATAAGCTGCGTTTGTCTGTCCTTTTATTAAAGACAATTATTGTCAATTTTAATGTCAATTATCGTCAATTCAAGGATATATTTTGTTTGGGTTATAGGAATGTGCAGAGCACATTGGGAACCCAAACAAAATGAGGATTTTTCGAAATCATAGCACAAGTTTTTCATCACTTTATGGATAAGCAGCAGTTTATTTCCGCCATTGGCGGCATGCAGGAGTCCCTTCGGCGATTCCTGCTTGTGCTGACTCATGGAAATGAAGAACTGGCTAATGATCTTGCACAAGAGGCGATATTGAAGGCATATTTGCATTGTGCTACTTTTGAGGGCAGGTCTGCTTTGCAGACATGGATATTCCGCATTGCCTACAACGAATACCTTAACGAACAAAATAAGTACTGGAATACTCATCGGGTGGCAGTAGAGAACTACGAGAGTGTTGATACGGAAGTAGCGAGTGAACAGACTGATTCGGCATTTCGCTATGAGCCACTGTATCAGGCGATTGATAAGTTACCGAAGCAAGAGAAAGCCGTGGTAATACTATATTATTTGGAAGAAAAGAGTATTCGAGAGATTAGCAAGATAACCGAAATATCGGAAAGCCATCTTGCGGTGATGCTGTTTAGAGCAAGAAAGAAACTGAAGGCAATTTTGAGTAAGGAATAAAGAACCAAGACGAGTATGATAACCAATAATACAATAAAAAAGCGTTTGCGTGCGAGTGCTCCGCAAGTAAAAGATAGTGAGGCGTTTATGGCGGATACGATTCGTCAGATTAATCTTATGCCATCGCCCAGCAGTGAGTTGCAAGAGAGTTTGCGTAGGTACACGATGTTGGAACGGTTGGCCATGCGAATGGATGCCGTTCGTTGGTTACTCGTTGGCGGAACAGGCAGTGTGGCTGTTGGGTACGCAGTATTTAGCAATTTGGAGGCGATATTGACCGCTATTTCGGCGTTGCTGTTGGTGTGAGTGTGGAACAAGATGCGATAAAAAACGAGGCTATTTTTGATAAATAACCTCGTTTTTTTGTTTTTTGTTTTGGAGTTTAGTTGCCACTCTGCGAGAGCCAAATACTGAAGAAACGATCATAGACAGAATAAACACCAGACTCTTCGTAAATAAACTCTTTCTCTACTAA
>JAZNRY010000113.1:0-16656 GCA_045590995.1 Paludibacteraceae bacterium
CTAACTGCAGGAATTTTTGTTCTTGACTCCCAATCAACCGTTATATCTCCAGTATGTACAAATATATTTCCTTTTGAATACATAGGTTGATACCCTGCTGTTGACAAGAGAGCCTTATAATCATTGTCAAGTTCCACAACACCATATAGCCATAGCGATTGTATCTTATTGGCATATATAGCGAACAAATCGCGGGCTCGTTTTTCGAGCTGTGCTTCAACTCTTATGTTATCTTCCGACTTCAACCCCTTGCGCTTCAACTCAATTATAACTACATCAAATTTCTCTGATGTGTTTGGATCATTGGAGAAAATAACAGCAATATCTGGTCGATCCTCGTTTCTTTCTACATTCTCGTCCTTTGTTAATTCTTTTATGAGATCTGTCATCTCCATTTCACTAAGAACGGTTGTATAAGTCATAAACTTATCATCGAGTATCCACGAGTTGTTTTTGTAGACATCTTGACTAAAGTCTCCATCACGCAATACGGTCCTCTGGGGAACTATAATATTGTGGATAGTAGCTTCTAAATCCTTCTTATCAATACCTTTTAGACGATCTATAGTCTTTTGTCGGAACAGAACATATTCAGTCAAAGCTCTTCCCGCTAAATTCATCGATCTCTCAAAATCAGCATCGGTTAAACTCTCCGTTGATTTACACAATATCTCTCGTTGGTCTCGTATAAATCTCGTCTGGGCATCTTTGATCACATCTGCTTTGGAACTA
Source organism: Paludibacteraceae bacterium (assembly GCA_045590995.1). Classification (GTDB taxonomy): domain Bacteria; phylum Bacteroidota; class Bacteroidia; order Bacteroidales; family Paludibacteraceae; genus Colicola. The sequence goes on from JAZNRY010000113.1 coordinate 733, forward strand.
ATACCAATTGTATTTTCCTCAAAGTATCCTCGCAAATGAGGGAACTGATCGTTAATCTGTTCTGCTTCGTGTTGGGTCTCTTCAATCACCTTGGGGGCTCTTTCCGCAAGAAGAGTAAGAATCTCATCACGAAATGTTTTTTGTAACATTCTAAGAGTGTCGGGTCTCAATGTAATAATTTGACGAGTGGCGTCCGTTTGCCCTTGGAATGTGTCAGAGTACAAAATAAAGACCATATCATATCCTACGGGTATACGATCGTCAGCAAACACATCGATAGATTCATTTCTATTGTCAATAGAAATAGCGGTAATAACAGAAGAGTCTTTTGCGTCACACTCATTAATCGAATAGTACAGCGTCATTTCGCCATCTAACGAATGTTTAGTAACAATAGTTTTCTCCTCAAGATCAGGCATTGATGCAGCACTAATAATACGAACATCATTCGTGGTCCCTATCGTTGTCTGAATGGTAATGATAATATCGCGATTCTCTTTCTTTGCTTTGTACAATAGCGAATAGAATTTTTTAAGAATACGCCTTCTTATCCACTCTGCATTTGCGAAGTCTGCTGTTTTCAACTTCTTTAGATTGTATCCAGTCATTTCCAGGATACTTCCACTATCATGGTTGTCTTCCAAAGTTGAACTATTATCTGCCTTTTGCGCTCCAAAATCATTGTCAAAATTGAACTCACGATACTGATTGCCGTTATAATGACTTGACACTTTTACCTTATCAAAGTAGAATAGATAAACCAGTCTGCCAAGTCCTCGATGAGCCTTATCGTCTTTGTCGACATCTAAAAGTCTGCAGAACTTTTTGTAGCGTTCGTCTGTAAAGCCAATACCGTTATCAGAGATAACCAAATTAAATGACTTCTCATTAGAAAGCGTTGAAGCAGAGAAATGAATCTGTATATTTGATGCTCCTGCGTCCAATGCATTAGCTACAGCCTCCAGATATACCATATCAAATGAAGACTGAGAGAAGAACATTGATATTGCTTGTTTTAGGTTGACTTCCATATCTTAAATATTTTGATATCGAATAGTTGTTATTTACTCTTTATCTAATAGCAATCAAATACTCAAAACTTGATGTGCGTTCAACTTTATCATGTGCCAGCAGAATGTACTTCCAAGGCTTACCTTCGTTCTCGGCAGTGAACTCCGAGGCGTGGCGACAATACTCTTCTGCAGCTTGTTTCTTTTGTTGTACCTCCTCATTAGTGAGTTCGTTGGCCGCCTTAGTCTCGACCATATAAATTGAATCTGCTGTTTCAACAATGAAGTCTGGCTCATAGCGTTTAGAGCCATTCGACCAATATATACTGAACTGCTCACGGGCAGGGCGCAACCATCTCAACACTTTATTGTCGTTCTCCAGCACAAACGAAAAGTCATGCTCGGTCTTGCTATCGAACTTATACTCGGTATAGTACGACTTCAAATATCCCGTAAAGATAAACTTGCGCAGGTGTGCTGGCGAGATTATGTTACGATAGTCTGTTCGTCCGTATCCCTCGATCTCTTTGACATTCTGATCTACCATCCCTACAAACGGGAGCACTTTCGGCTTAACATATCCAGTCGAGGTCATTACAAAATGTCTCTTCATTTGGTCGTAGATAGAGCTACCAATCGCTCTCTTAAACTCATGAACTACTCGTGGCAACTCCTCCTTATTATCCAGGTGCGAAGCCACTGCCTCAAGGGCTTGCTCTGCAAGGTGGTACAGCAATTCTGAATTCTCATCGTAGTCGATGTCATCATAATCGATCAGCGTGTTGACAATCTGGTCTAATGGCTTATCAAACTTTCTACCGACCTCAATTTGGAATGTTTCAACACTCTTCTCTCCAGCACCAATGCTTACACGAACAATCTCTTCAGCCAAAGCTGGCAGGTCAAATCCAATTGTCGTATCCAGGTCAAACCAGCGATACTCCGCACGGAATACCTCCTTCTGTACGGTCATACGAGGTATCTCGATAATGTTCTCGATAAACTTCTCTACCGCAACCTCCAATACCGCATCCACCTGCTTTATTTGCTCGGCTGCAATCTGCTCCGCAAATAGAGGATCTGTCTGACGCGCACTCTCGCGTATCACCTTTATAGCATGGCTTCGTATAAATTCCTTAACCTCTGGCTTTGCCAGGTCAGCCTTACTCTTCACTTGAGTATTAGCCATAGGTATTGCGCTAAAAACAGCTCTAATGGCATCACTCGCCTGCTGCGCCTCCTGTTTCTCTACCTCGGTCTTTGCTGCAGCCACTGCCTTTTGCTGCTGCACCTCGATAATCGTCTGAACATGCGTTACCTTGCTTGGCTCGACAGAGTACTCGTCCTCATCCAACTCAATGTAAGAATACTTGCTCAACACTGAAGACGGGTCGTTTGCCTTGGCGATGACTGCCTCGAAGTTTTCGTGAGCGATAACGGTTAGTTTGTCGACATCGGGGTCGCCAGTGCGCTTACCACCATATGGCAAACGAAGTCCTCGACCAATAGACTGTTCAACCAGGATTGGAGCATCTGCTGCGCGAAGAGGAACTATAGTGTAGAGGTTTGTTACATCCCATCCCTCCTTCAACATATTGACATGGATGACAATCTCGATCTCGTTATCTGGTCGCTCCAACGAAACGAAAAGACGATCTACATCTTCATCCTTCTTTGTCGAACTATCAATCTGCAACACCTTGCCAGCATAGCGACCTCCAAACAACTCATTCTCGATCAGTTTCTTTGTACTCTCCGCATGTCCAATATTGCGACAAACGATAAGTATAAACGGCTTGACAAGAGGCTGATTGGTGTTTCTGGCATACAATTCCAGGTGTACCTTTGTACGCTCGTGGATATTGATAGCATCCTCAATTTTGAGAATATCAAGTTCCTCGTCCGAAAGTGTACCACGCGTAAAGTTCTTGCGCCTTGCAACGGTAGGAACTTTTACATACTTGCCATCGTCGAGAGCTTGTGCCAAGTTATACTCGTATACAATATTCTTAAACGACTTACCCTTCTCATCAGTCGGGGTCGCTGTCATCTCCAGACCGAGGATTGGGCGCAACTCGTTAATCGCCTTCTTTGATGCATCAGCATGGTAGCGGTGCGCCTCGTCCATGAGGATTACCAGGTCATCAAGCGAAGCTAGATAGTCAAAGTATGATTGACCCAAACACTCTGCTAAACGACGCATACGAGGTGCTCCACCTCTATTCTCCGAGTTAAACTTGGCAATGTTGAAGATGTTAATCTGTATCTCGTGTGCTGAGAAAAGGCTATGTGCCGAGTTGTAATTCTCGCCCGTAATGACACGCGGAGTATTATGTACAAACTCAGACAACCCCTTGAAAACATACTTCTCGTATGAAGTATCTCCAAAGTCTCGTATCAACTTCTCATACAGCGTAAGGTTAGGTGCCAGGATAAAGAAGTGGCGTATGCCCTTTTTCAAATAGAGATACGCTATACATGCACCCATTAAGCGGGTCTTGCCAATACCCGTTGCAATCGAGAAAGCAAACGATGGAAAATCTCGTTCAAAGTTCTTGCAGAAAGGACACACATCCTGCGCCACCTTCAACTGCTCTTTAAGGTAGACTTCGTACTCTTCCTCTGCTGCTGGCTTCTTCAACGCAAGTTTGTCGGTCAGCTTCGCCACTACTTCGAGTGCTTCAGCCAACGGCTCACGGAGCGACAAACGCTGCTTTATATTGTTTACGGTGTTATTCATACGCTACTCCTCCTAAAACAACTCTTGTTGGGTCTCTTCGGCTGGGGTTGCGGCAACCTCCTCGATTACCTCGTCCTGCTCCTCCTCAAACTCGTCCTCCTCTACAACGGGAAGCTCCACGATGTTGAGCGAGTAATCGTCGTGGGCAAACTCGCAACGACCGAGCAACATCTGTGGTATCTTCTTGATGGTGATGTTCGCAAAGGCACTGCGGCACTCCTTCTGGAAGGCGGTGCAACATACCAACAACGACTCTCCCTCCTTCATCTGCTCTGCTATGGCAGCCAAACCCTCCACGGTCATAAATTGTGTGGTGGTGTAGATGTAGTCGCTCTCGTGCGAATATCCCTGCTTCCAATAGTGCTCCGCAGATGGCTCGTAGGTAAAGCCCTCCTGCTTTGCCATTGCTGCAGCCAACATATCAGCATTGTACTCCTTGTTGATTACAAGGTTGCCAAACTTATCCTCCTTCAAAAGGCTCGGTGCTAACTCATAGAAGCGGAAGCCTCCACCACCTTTCCAGTTCTGAGCTTTGCTGATGCCACCCTGGTCTGTACCGTCAATTACCTTCTTTAAGCGGACAGCACAATGCGTATAGGCGTGATTACCCATCTCCACACCAATATATCTGCGACCCATCTTTTGAGCCACTGCCGCTGTTGTACCAGAACCAAGGAAGCTATCGAGGACAAGGTCATTAAGTTTAGTCGAGGCTTCTAATAAGGTGTGAATAAGCTGCTCTGGTTTAGGATAACTAAATGCATCTTTTCCAAACAATGTAAGGCTTTCTTTGGCTGCGTCCTCATATGTCTGCATATTATAGTGAGCTCTTGAAAGAAGATTGTGCATCTTCTTCGCAACATTGCTTCTTTCAAAGACTCTACGCGGTCTAAACTTAAGCGATTTAACTATGTAATAGTCGCCATTTGCTATTTGCTCGTCAATTGACGATTGCCCATATCTCCATTCTCCTTCCAGTTCAAACCAATTCTCGTTAAGACCATCTTTGATAATCAAAGGTGTTGTCAGAATAACATTGCTGGTCTCTTCTTTGAACTCTTGAGGCTCATATTGACCGTCTTTGTGTACTAAAAAATGTACGCTTTTAGGGGGAAATCTTAATATACCCCTACTATTACCTGCATTGTACAAAGGATATGTTTCTGTTTCCGAGGTTGTGCCAACTGCAAAAGGCTGTACATTCTCTCGTTTTTTTGCATAAGATAGTATATACTCTGTAATAGTACCTAATTGAGAGTTAAGGAAGGATGGTTTTCTCTTCTTTTCCCAAATAAATGAGCCACAAAAGTTTTTTCTTCCAAAAATCTCATCGCACAAGACTTTTAGATAATGACACTCGTCATCATCAATATTAATGAAAATCACTCCGCTGTCGGACAGTAGATTGCGCAGTAAAACAAGTCGTTCTCTCATCAACCCCAACCATTTCGAGTGTTCCACACCATCATCATAGTGTTCAAAGGCATTACCCGTATTGTAGGGTGGGTCTATACAGATACACTTGACACAACCAGCATAGTCTTGTTCGAGAGCTTTCAGAGCAAGCAGGTTATCTCCATGGATAAGCATATTGCCCTTCCAAGGTTTGCCATTAGGCAATACACCAGTCTCAACCTCTCCATACGAGCATTCGGGATTCTCAATCAAAATCCTCGGCTCTAACGGCTGCTGCTCATCATACTTACCCACCCAGGTAAGCTCCAACTTCTGTAATTTTCTATCTTGTGCCATAGTGTGCTAATTTGTTTTTGATTTGGGTTTTCATTTAACATTTGGGATTAATTCTTATCTGTCTTTTTTTTCTGTGATATTAGAAAATTAACAGAAGTTGACAAACTCTCTATGTTTTGAGATATTTTCTCCAAAGAAGCTTCTATTGTTCTTCGCTCTCCGTCAAAATTCGCATAAGACATTATCTCATCAAATGTATATTTACCACCGTACTTACCACATATATCAAAGGTCATAGCTTGCATAAAATCTGTTAGAGCATTCCCGAATATTTGCGCGCTTACAGAATAATTGCCAACCATATATACCTTAACGCCATTAACATTGTCCTCGAGAGCTATTGGAATTAATTTACTACTCCCTCCTAACAAATAGAATGGACAACTACCCATTTCTGACAAAGCTTTCTTAACAGTTTCATCTTTTATCTTCTCGAGAAATGAGGGCTTAAATGAAAATGTAATATCCTTTGCTGTCGTTTTTCCGAAATTATAAAATTCAAGACACACCTGATGCGGAAAGAAGTATTTTACAATTCTAACCTCAATATATGGTCTAACCTCATCTTCCCAATGCTGTAAAGTATCTTGATGTTGAGCCTTATTCTGTTTCAAAGTCCACCAAGTAGCAAATACCATAGCAAACGACGCTATCCCGCTAATGTAACTACCCCAAAATGTTGTCCACTCAGAGGGCTTATGTAAAATCTCGCAATTCGTATCAATGAAGTATAGTGCGTTGATGCCTATTGGCAACACTAATGCAAATGCAATAATGATGACAACTAATAATGTAATATGTCTCTTTATCCACTCCATAAAAGCATCTATTACTTTATTTCTCCAGCAATTTTAGATAAAGCTTGCCTAATGCTCTTCTTTTTTTGTTCTTTCTGATATGCGTCAAGTTTTTCGTCAAGTATCATTTCGATACTCTCTCTGAGAATTGAAAAGTGCTCATTGCATACTTCTTCACTTAGTTCGTGGATACCCTTGCTTAAAATCCCATATATTGTGTGATTTTCCACTAAGAAGTCGGGCAAATAACCAGATAACATTTTTATCTTCTCGTTCATTTTTGCAGTAGTAAAGGTATCTCTATCAAACTGCTCATCCTTGGATAATGCAACCTCTAATGCCTCAAAGACAAGATGTTCAAAGATTCGTCTTAAATATACGAACGAGCCTATCCCGACACCATTAGCGGCTAACCCAATAGCCTTTGTAAATTCTCGCATTTTATCTTGAGGCAACACCTTACTATATTTGCGTACTTGCCCTATGTGAAAATCAGCTATAGATGGATATTGACCAACTTTTGAAATAGTTAATATATGCTTACGCTCATAGTCTTCTTCTACATATTCAGCATGTATTAAATAGTGCAAGAATGTACCATAGCGTTTGCATCTTAATATGACCTCATAAGTATCAAATTTATCACTCTTTCCAGACACATATGTCACTTCAAGTGGTGATAGCCCTACAGGGTCGTTGGGTCGGTTGTGTACCGTATTATACAGTCCACAAAATAATGCAAATGTAGAATCACATTGTTCAATGGGATTATAACCATCAACTTCTTGTCTTGCTAATCCACCCTTTACAAGAAAGTTTATTATATCTTCCGCATCTTCTCGAGCTACTTTTTGGTAAATAGGCAAGTCAAATAAAAATTCATTTACAGTCATTATATCACTCTCCATTTAATTGTAAACAGTTCGGTTTGCTCAACCTTTTGTTCGAGCATACGCTCCACGCTGCTGAGCAGGGTCTCCTTGCGGGCATCGACCTCGTCTTGTGCCTCGTAGAGGTTTTGGCGTTTCTCGGCACGCTTACTCTCCAACTCCTTGATGATACGGTGCTCGGCAATTTTCTCTGCCAAGTGTGCGAAGCGTTTGGCATTGGACTTGCGGAGCTTAATCTCGGCATCGAGGTCTTTAATCTCTCGTTCCAGAGCCACCTTCATATCGCTTGCCCAAGTGTCGAGTTTATCCATCTCCTCCTCGAAGAAGATCTCGTTGCGGAGTGCGCTCTGCTCCATAACCGAGGTTTTGAGGTTAGCAACACGCTCCGCCAATCGGCTATGCTCCGAAGCAGGTACAACAGCCGCACCAACCTCCTCGGCGGGTTGCAGCAGCATACGCTCGACAACATCCGAGAACACCTCCACGCCATCGTCCGTGAAGCACGAAAGTAGCAGATGGTCTTCCTGCTCAAAGGAGTCGATTGAGAGTTTTTCTACACGCATCCAGCCACTCTTGCCCACCAACTCCTCCAGCAGTGCAGTCTTACCCTCGTTGTGGGTGTAGTCAAAGACCAACTCTCGGCAAGGTGTGTCGGCATTGATATAGTCGCCAATGATGGCTTGTGCCAGCGGGCAGCCTACACGGAACGGTTGTGCATTATCTGGGAGTGTTGCGCTGCTTTTTGTTTCGCGCTCGGAGGTCATAAAATAGTGACCATCGAACAGAGAGCCGTTGTTAAGTGTAAAGCGGTAGTGCTCGTTGTCAAACTCCGCATCGCCACAAAGCGCGTGCGACACCAGCATCCACAATCGTTTCTCGAAAAGATCGAGGTTGTTAAGACTCTGCGCAAGGTTGAAGCGCAATTTCTCCTGGACTGACTCGTCAAAGTTCTCAAGCAGGGTGCTACGAGCTTTGAGCATCTTATCCGAGATCTCCGCTTGCAACTCTGCTTGGAGTGCATCAAATGCCTCCTCAATTTCGGCAGTAGTACGGCACTCGTTGTATATCTGAGCAATGCGTTTCTCGAAGTCCAGACCATTGCCTATGCTACCCAAAACCTCATCACTTGCGCCAAAGACTCCGCTAAACAGCTGGAACTTCTGGTCGAGTAGTTCATAAACACGAACATCGGCAGCATTAGCTTTATTGAGGAAGTTGATAACTACGACATCGAACTTCTGACCGTAACGGTGGCAGCGACCAATACGCTGCTCAATACGCTGGGGATTCCAAGGCATATCGTAGTTCACAATCAGCGAACAGAATTGCAGGTTGATGCCCTCGGCAGCAGCCTCGGTTGCGATCATAATCGTACCCTCTTCGCGGAAGTAGTCAACAATAGCAGCACGACGGTCAGCGGTTGGAGAGCCCGTAATCTTGCGGCTTCCCTTATGCTTCTCCATCCAAGCCTTGTATATCTCGGTCGATTGGCGGTCGGTATTTGTACCATTGAAGCGTACAATCTTACCCTTATAGCCACGCTTTTCGAGTAGCTCATAGAGGAACTCTTGTGTACGACGCGACTCGGTAAAGATAAGAGCCTTCTTGTTTGCTCCAAGCGAGTCGAGTTGCTCGAAACCCTTGTTAAGAGCCGTAAAGAGTTGCTCCGCCTTGCTGTTTTTCTTAATTTTGGCGGCAAGGTCGCGGAAGATATAGAGGTCTTGGATCTCCTTCTTGATGCCCTCGATATCTGTGGGATGGAGAATTTCCATCTGCTCCTCCTCTTCGACCTCCTCTTCGTCTATCCAATCATCATCACTGCCATCGTAGTCCAAATAGACCTCCTCCAAATTGCCAATTTCTTGGCGTTGTAGTTTTGCCTCCAAGCGGGCAATCAACGAGCAGAAAGTGTCGTGGATAGCGTAGGTAGATGAAGCCAGCAGCTTGCGAAGAATAAGCGTCATCAGCTGTCGCTGACTATTAGGCAGGGCGTACAATTTAGGGCGTTGCAGATACTCTGTAACCAAGTCGTACAACGCCTGTTCATCCTTGGACGGGAAGAACTCTTGCAAAATAGCGATTCGCCTGGTGTACTTGATATACTCCAACACCTGACGACGAAGCGTGCGCTTGCAGATTGGCAACAGTCGTTCGCGGAGCGATTGGTAGTCCTCCTCGTCGAGGTTGCGACCAAACTGCGTCTTAAAGCTCTTCAAATCGCCAAAAACATAGTCGTCAATAATTGACACCAAACCATACAACTCTAAAATAGAGTTCTGCAACGGAGTGGCGGTAAGCAGTATCTTCTTGCGCGACTCGATTGCCGACTTGATGATGTTCGATATCTTGTTGGTCGGCTTATAGACATTGCGAAGGCGGTGTGCCTCGTCGATAATTACCAAGTCCCAAGCAGTGTGTTTAATGTAAGGAGCCTTCGTCTTTGCAAACTGGTATGAGCAGATAACAATCTTGTCGGTTGTAAATGGATTGAGGTTGCCCGTTTCAAGGATAGCATCGAAACTACGCTTCTCTAAAATTACGGACTCTAACGAGAACTTCTCCTGCAACTCACTCGACCACTGCTTACGAAGGTTGGCGGGGCAAATAATAAGCAATTTGCGCTTATGCTCTGCCCAGTGCTGCGAAAGGATTATACCCGCCTCGATTGTCTTACCCAAGCCTACCTCGTCAGCCAAAATAGCACCCTTGGAGAGTGGGGATTTGAATGCAAACAACGCTGCCTCCACCTGATGTGGAGTTAAGTCAACTTGCGCATCTTGTAGCGAAGCTGTTAGCTTGTTAATATCATTAGCAGGCAAACGCCTTGTGAGGTAATTCGCCAGATATTTAGCTTGGTATGTTGTAATTCTATTCATTCAGTTACGGATATAAACCTTGCAACATACAAAAATAAGCAAAATTCATTTAATATAGGTGCGTTTTTCAAAAAAGTTATTAACTTTACATAGAAGAATAGAGTAGTTTGCCAACTCATATAGGCAAATAAGTCTCTTTATTACTTTGGCAATTACAATGGATTAGGTAAGTATATGGTTACGATATATTTGGACAAACAGATTTTTAGTCACCTTTTTAATCCTCAAGAGGATAAGTATATTCGCTTGCGAGATAAGATTTTATCTCACAAAGATGAATTTATCTTTGTGTATTCTGATGGACATCTGCTTGACCTACAACAAGACACCACTGATATAAAGTATAACGAGATGGAATTTATGGAGTCTATCGTAAATAGTAATAGACTTTTATATAATTCTCCCAACATCTACATTTCAAAAGAGTCCCCCAAATCCGCATTCGGAAGTATCGGAGAGTTAGGTGATTTCTCAGGGATTGAGAATTTTGATCTTTCCCAATTAAGTCAAGAACAAATAGATGCAATAAATAATGTTGTAGATATAACTGTTTCTGACCTAACTGGACAATTAGATTTCAAGTGGATAACCGATAGGGAACCAATTTATGCCAAAGAACTACAAGTGGACAAAGATACATTAACTAATTTTGTCAAGTTTCTTTCTGATAGTTTTTATGGGAATCCAGAAGCATATAGGATAGTACGAGATAATACAATCTCTAAATATAATCCTTCTGAGATACGAGTTTCGCCAGAATCGGTATTTAATACACAGCTAGCACAATCTCCACTGGGACTATCATTTATTGAAGTTATTCAAGCAATCCTCAAACAGGTCGGGATAACTAACAATGATATGGCTACAGTCTACCAGATGGCTTATGTGCTTTTGGATATGTTGGGGGCAAGCAAAGAACCTCGGCGAAAAGTGAGATTTCGCAATATGCAAATAGATTGCTTTCACAGTTTCTTTGGAACATATTGCGATTGTTTAGTTAGCAATGACGTAGGAATGTTAAATAAGAGTAAAGCTCTGTACCAGTTGTTTAATATTGGAACACGAGCATACACAATTGATGAATTTATAGAGAGCTTTGATCGGGCGATTGACAATAATCAGAAAAGTTTAAGCGAATATATTAACGAAATATTTGCTGATTACAAATTAGGATATATTGTCAAAGTTGACGAGTCGTCAGAGTTTACTATTACACATCTAAAGTCATCTCACAACTATTTTGGTTATTTTAACTATATGATTGAGCGAAAGTCTAGTAGCAATAAGACTGCTTTGATTTTGCATAAAAACAACGACATATATCAGCCAATCCATGTGGAAGAGTTGCAAATAATAGTTAATCGAATATCATCCTCCTTTCAAGATGCAGGAGCGGTGTTTTACCCTTTCGACAAAGATACAGAACTCCCTCTTATGAAAGAAGATAATTGGCAAAGATCGTGGATACTTGATGGAGTTAAAATGTACCTAACAAAATTTAAGAGCGTTCCAATGCTTTGTTTTGTAATAGAATTTGAATAAAACGATACTTGTATATTTGTACACGGTTGAGGCAGTAACGCCTCAACCGTGTGCTTTTAATGCGAATGTTTAAGACTAAAACTTTTGGTATAAAGCCCCGTCCCAACTATAACGATATAGTCGGCATTTTATGTCTGATATTTATCATCAGGCCGAACTTTCGCATTCGCAGAATGTCAGGGATTGAGTATGGGTGGTAAGCACTGAGACTATGCAGGGCAAAACAGATATCGAGGCCTTTGAACGCTTCTGCTGCGGGCTGCCAATCCTCGTATGCAGACATCTCAGCAAGGCGTTGCGACAAGGTATCATCATTCAAATCCTTCGAGCTTATGCTGTCAATATAGTCAGGTCGTACATAACCCTGCTCGTACAGCCTATGAATCACTAAAAGCACTTTGGCGAAGTTAGAGCCATAGTATTCATCCTCGGGCAATGCTCGTACAGCATCCTCCTCATTCGCGACAAAGCGTATATTACCCTCAACCTCGATACTCTCACCTGGCTCACCCTTCGACAGTTTACTCTTTACCTTGTTGCGTGTCGTAATGACACAATCGCACATCTTCTGCGTAACCTTACGCAGCAACTCATTCACCTGCTCAATGCACTCAACCTCCCTAACCGCATTGGCAAACATTACATCCAAGATCTCCTTGCGCTCGTTGATGAGCGCAACTAAATACGCACCCTTCTCGTCGGAGAAATTAACATCCGTTGCGTTGTTGGTAATTGCCAGAATCTCATTCTCGATTTTCTGTACCTGTTCTCTGTAAAATTGAGCCATTTCGTGTTTTCTTGTCTTCATCTGTTTTTGTGTTTTGTGGCAAGGGCTGCCTCGCCGAGTTTATAATCGTTTGTCACCTTAAGGGTAGGAAGCCTTCCTGAAAAAAGGTTTGAAGAAAAGTGAAAAATTTTTCGAAAAAAATGACAAATTGCTGTTTTGGAGTTTTACCGCCGATATATTTCAAAGCAAAAATCAAAAAGTTATCAACAATTCAAATGTGTATAGTGAAAATTCTTACAACCATCTTGTAATCAACAATTAACGCGAAAATAATGTTGACAGACTTTGAAAGCTCAAAAATCACATAATGTTTATAACAATCTAAAATAGAGTTTGTTAGAGCGATTTATTCGGCTTATATTTACACTCGACATAATTCAAAAACTTAAATTTTACAACTATGAGACTTGAAGTATTTGAGACAAAAGAGCCACGCGCTCACTTCCTAAAATGTTACTCTTCGCTGATGGGGGCATTTGATCCCGAAGAGGTGATTTTCCTGCTCTATATGGGGCATATTACAAAACTTGGGCAACTCGGTTTTCGCACAACGCAGAGTCAGCAGTACCACATGATGCGTATGGGTATCGGACGACGCGTCTTTAAAAAGTGCGAGGAGCGATTCCTGAAAATAGGGCTGATTGACAAAGATGTTATGCCGAAGTCGATAGTCCAATATTGGCTATGCATAAGGTCATACTACAAGCTCATAAACATTCTCGCCTTCTTCAAATGCACCGAAACCTGTCGAAGATTTTGCGACGAAGTACTGAATGGTCCCAATGCAATGCAGGTGCGAGATCTCGACAAAGAATGTGTTGGTTTATGGTTCGAACGAGACCGAGATAGAAACGGAACACTTGCTATTGATGATTTGTGCGATGAGAGTTTTTTCGAAATTACAGAGTAGGTTATATACAAGTAATATTAGAGGGTTAGTTAGTTTTGCTGGGGAATTGCATTTACTTTTAATACAACTTGGCACATTTGAACAACAGGGGCAGATGTTGCTCGATAAAAAGCATACAGAGATGGAGAATAACAAAAAGGTTGGCAGACCGACAATAGGGATTGTAACAGACGGCTTGCATATCAAGAAGGAGAAGATGACGCACTATAAAGCGGTGAACCTTGCAACCGGCGAGGAGATTTTCAACAGAACAGTAGGCAATCAAACAACTTGCATTGGTCGGTTTATTGCCATTGTAGAAGCCACCAAATACATCTTCTTTAATCCTATAACACCTCGCATTATCTACTCGGATAGTCCGGTTGCAATACAGTGGTACTATAAGAAGCAGGCTAACACAAAGCGGAGGTGCGGCGAGGTGCAAATAGCCGAGATCTACCTCAAAGTTATGGCGGCTAAAATAGACGATATTCAGGTACTACATTGGGACGGTCGTGAGTGGGGCGAGAATCCAGCGAGCATTACCGACAGGGACGATATGTAAACCTTGTAATGGTTTAATAACGATATACAACCCCCCAGCAAAACTAACTAACCCTCTAATAATACTTATATATAACCTAGTTGATACTTTTGTACACAGCTACCATGTACAAACCGCAACCAGAACAAGGTACAATTTTTAGCCACACCCCACTTTTCATCGCATTGAGCAAATTTCGGGGCGCGGCCGAACGCCGACACAATTTCGAGTCCGCCGAAGACCTTATTTTGACAAGGAAAGCCGTTGATATAAAGGCTTATAAAATGAACAAAAAAATCATTGTTCACAAATTGCCTTTTTATCTGTCCACTTTTGCGTAGACGATTGAGTAGTAAAAAATAAAATTTCGGGGACTTTATTGTGCTGATTATAAATAGTATAGCCTATACGCAAAACAATAAAATAGGATTTGTATCAGGACTTTTCTCTATACACTTATTTGAGGTTGAAACTTTGAATAGTAGAAGTAGCATTATTTTATGCAATTTTAGTGAGCGACTTGTAAACATATATTGTTTAGCCGAACATCTCGTATTGTTCTGATTGTACAATAATTACAATGTTTATGATATAGAGAAGTGAACATTGTATGTACTCATTTTTGCGTAAAGTTTTATATGTTTTTATTGCTCACTAATTACACCATCAGATACTCATAATTTCAGATTCAAAAATATAATCCTTTCACATACATACAACCCCGCCTTTTGCGGACTTTGCAAAGAACAATCAGTCAATAGTGCAATATATTGCACAAATGTTTTGAAGATTAAAGAAGTTTTTATACTTTTGCATCAAAAGTGCAATATACTGCCTATGGACTATAAAATTATAAAGGAAAGAAGAACTATTCTTGGTCTGACACAGCAGGATTTGTCTGACTATACAGGGTTGAGTGTTCGCTTTATCAAGAGCGTAGAAGCGGGCAAGGGGAATCCCTCGATTCACTCCCTTGCAAAGATTGCAGAGGTACTTGGCTTGGAGATAGTGCTAAAAGTTAAAGAGAGTAATGTATGAGAGTAGCGGAGGTTTTTACAAACGGAGTATTAGCGGGCACTTTGTCGGAAACAGACGATGGCAAGTACATCTTCCAGTACGATGATGCCTACCTGCTTGATAGTCGTAATCGAGCTATCTCTTTATCTCTCCCTAAACGCAAGGAGGCATTCGTTGCAGATGAGTTATTTCCATTTTTCTACAATATGCTATCCGAGGGAGCAAACAAAGCGTTGCAGTGTATGACGCTCAAAATTGACGAAAACGACGCCTTTGGGTTGTTGTTGGCAACGGCCGGCAATGACACCATTGGTGCTATAACAGTGAAGAAATTATGAAAAAGATAGATGTGTGTCCCGGAACATTGGCGGTAGGCTATGACAAATATAGTCCATCTTGCATCCGCAATATGTTTTATGGGGTAAATGTTGACCACATGCTAGACTTTAGCTATGATGCTGAACATATAGACTTTGCAGATGCGGTAAATCGTATTTCTATTTCTGGTGCCCAAGAGAAACTATCTGCAGTCATAAAAGATAAAAAGATTTGTCTAACGCAGGCGGATGAACATGGTCGATATATCATCAAGCCGGCGCCAGGTGATGAGCGCTTGAGGTTTCGTCAACAAATGCCAGCCAATGAGCATCTCACAATGCAGATAGCAAAACAAGTTTACAAAATCAAGACTGCGGAGTGTGCTATTGCCTTCTTTGCTGACGACAAAATAACTTATATCACAAAACGTTTTGACTATACACTAGACGGGGCTAAGATAGCACAAGAGGATTTCGCCTCACTTGCAGGAAAAACAGAGAAGAGCCACGGAAAAGATTTTAAATATACAGGTAGTTATGAAGATGCCGCATTATTACTGCGTCAATTTGTTGCTGCATGGCGGGTTGAGATTGCCAACTATTTTATCCTCATAATATTTAACTATCTATTTGGTAATGGCGATGCACATTTAAAAAACTTATCATTACAGCAAACAAAGAACGGAGACTATATTATGACTCCAGCATACGATCTTTTGAATACATCAATTCATATTAATGACGGGGATTTTGCTTTGCAGGA
>JAZNRY010000114.1:0-56782 GCA_045590995.1 Paludibacteraceae bacterium
TCGAACCCGCCTCCTCGGCTTGGGAAGCCGATGCACTACCGATGTGCTAATGCCGCAAATTCGCTGCAAAAGTACAAAAAAAAATATATATACGCAAACAAAATGATTTTTTTTAATCAAAACATACAAAATATTTGTTTCAAACTCGCATAAAACGCTGAAATTAATCATGTTCGATGGAAAAAAAAATAACATGCTTGCATATATGCATTTTTTTTTGTACCTTTGCAGGCAGATTGGGTAAAATGCCAAAAATATTCGGTTATGAAAGAATTAACATTACAAACCAAAATTACTGCATGCACATTGGAGGAGATGAATCCTACATTGCGCAAACTTGTGGATAAAGCTAAGTCAATGACACAAAACGCCTATTGTCCTTATTCACATTATCATGTTGGTGCTGCTGCGTTGTTGGCAGATGGTCAGATTGTTGCTGGTAGTAATCAAGAGAATGCTGCTTATCCGAGTGGTCTATGTGCGGAGCGCACGACGCTATTTGCAGCCAATGCTAACAACCCTCAAACTCCTGTGCTAGCACTTGCTGTGGCTTGCTATACCAATGGACATTTTACCAAAGATGCAGCAAGTCCATGCGGAGCATGTAGGCAAGTCATGGTGGAAACAGAACACAGATATGGACAGCCAATGCAAGTGGTTCTATACGGAGAAGACACTTGCTATATCTTCGAAAAGGCTGCTGATCTGCTTCCTCTAAATTTTGATGCGGATAATTTGGAAAAGAAATAGCATATTTGATTAAATCATAGTCTATACTATTGTTTTGAGTTTTATAAAAAAAATAGATGGCTATCTGCTCAAACATTTTCTCGGATTGTTGGGCATGACCTTTATGATTTGCATATTCATTCTGCTTATGCAGTTTGTGTGGATGCATGTCAAGGATCTTGTTGGTAAAGGAGTTGAGGTTACTGTATTAGCGGAGTTTTTTCTCTATGCAGTAGCATCGGTAGTTCCGTTGGCACTGCCTTTGGCAATTCTATTGGCATCGTTGATGACTTTTGGTAACTTAGGAGAAAAATCCGAACTTACAGCCATGAAAGCGGCAGGTATTAGCCTATTTCGTATTATGCGTCCGCTTACTATATCACTCTTGTTGATTTGCAGTGGAGCATTTCTTTTTTCTAATTATGTGTTGCCAGTGTCGCAAGTAAAATTGTGGGCATTGATATTTTCACTTCGACAAAAATCCCCCGAATTAGATATTCCACAAGGAGAGTTTTATGATGGAATAGATGGATATAATATCTATGTACGGCATAAGAATCCCAGTCAAGGAATGCTATACGATATGATGATTTATGATTATTCAGAGGGATTTCAAAATGCAACCGTGATGGTCGCTGATTCTGGTCGAATATATTTTACGGATGATAAGAAGTACTTGTTGCTTCTATTGTATAGTGGTGAGTCCTTTGAGAATCTTGATCGCAAACAAAAGCAAGCAACGAAATCCGAAAAGAATATACCATATCGCAGAGAATCGTTTGTGCAAAAGCAGTTGCTTATAGATTTTGATATGGAGTTCAATCGTTACAACGAAGATGTATTGAGTGATCAACATGTATCAAAAAATGTGGGACAACTAATAGCAAGTATAGACTCCGTACAAGTGTTAGCACACCGTCGAAGTGCGGAACAAAGTGCTTCCATTGTAGAAAACAAGTATTTTGGTCGTGAACGCCAACCGAAACGCGTGTTACAAGAAGAAATGGTAGGTGCTCCTATTGAGAAAGTCTATGACATTGATACACTATTGGCTCAACTATCACCCGATGAGCGCTACAGAGCAACTTCGGCAGCATTGGATAAAGCAAAATCGCAACGCGATCAAATAGATTATAATGCACTTATGCTGAATGATTACCAACGCTATATACGCCGCCATGAAATAGAACTACACCGTAAATTTACATTGGCATTTGCGTGTCTCGTGTTCTTTTTCATAGGGGCTCCATTGGGAGCTATTACTCGGAAAGGCGGTTTGGGCATGCCCGTTGTAATATCTGTAATTATGTTTATCATCTATTACATTATAGACAATACAGGATATAAGATGGCACGCGAGGCATTGTGGCCATGTTGGGCAGGAATGTGGTTGAGTTCTTTTCTCTTGCTGCCAATAGGTATTTTTCTAACTTACAAAGCAGCTACAGACTCTGCATTGTTTAATCCTGAGGCGTGGATGAAATTATTTAGTAAATTAAAAAAAATAGTATATAAGGTATGGATACAATTGAACAAGCAATTCGCGACATACAAGAAGGTAAATTCGTGATTGTAGTTGACGATGAAGATCGTGAAAACGAAGGTGATTTCATTATTGCTGCTGAAAAAATCACACCCGAAAAAGTGAATTTTATGCTCCAGCATGGTCGTGGAGTATTGTGTGTGCCGCTGCCAGAAACACGCTGTGCAGCGTTGGATCTTGTACATCAGGTATCAAATAACACCTCTATGCTCGGTACGCCATTCACTGTAACGGTGGATAAATTAGAGGGATGCTCGACGGGTGTTAGCGCAGAAGACCGTGCAGCTACTATTCGTGCCTTGGCGGACCCTAATTCCAAACCCGAGACTTTTGGACGCCCAGGACACATTAATCCTCTTTATGCACAGGAGCGAGGTGTTCTCAAACGCGCAGGACACACCGAAGCCGCTGTTGATTTGGCGCGTTTGGCGGGATTGCAACCTGTAGCTGCACTCATTGAGATAATGAATGAAGATGGAACAATGGCGCGAATGCCAGATTTGGAGAAAGTGGCAAAGAAATATGGATTGAGCCTGGTGTCTATAAAGGATCTTATTGCATATCGCATGAAACACGAAATGCCAATATCCAATAGCCAATCAATAACTAATAGTCTTGTGGAGCGTGGTGAAACGGTTTCTCTACCCACTGCATATGGAGAATTTATGCTCACTCCTTTTAGGCAACTGAATAACGGTTTGGAGCATATTGTTCTTGTGAAAGGCGAATGGAAAGAGGATGAGGCTATATTATGTCGTGTTCACTCATCTTGTATGACAGGTGATATTTTTGGTTCAAAGCGTTGTGAATGTGGTGAGCAATTGCATAAGGCTATGCAAATGGTAGAGAAAGAGGGCAAAGGTATTATTGTATATATGAATCAAGAAGGTAGGGGCATTGGATTGATGAATAAGATTCGTGCTTATAAACTGCAAGAGCAAGGCGAAGATACTGTAGAAGCGAATGTGCATTTAGGTTTTCAACCTGATGAACGCGACTATGGAGTAGGGGCACAAATTTTGCAAAATATGGGTGCTAAGAAATTGCGCTTGATAACTAATAACCCTGTAAAAAGAATAGGTTTAGAAAGTTATGGCATAGAAATTGTGGAGAATATACCGATAGAAATAGCTCCTAATCCTTATAACTTGCGTTATATGCAAACAAAGAAGGAGAAAATGTATCACAACTTAAAATTGGTATGAGTATGAAAAAATTATTTTTGTTATTGCCTCTCTCTTTAGGCGCCTTATTCTTGGCTCCTAATGTGATGATGGCAGATGAGACTGTAACTGTTACTGCTACCAATGCAGACATTTCTGAAAATCTTGACCTGAAGATGGTAGCCACATTGTTTGGTCAAGCCAAAGACTTGGCAACATTTGAGCAAATGCTGAATAATCCTGATTCTGCATTTTCGAATCTGGACTTAAATGGCGATGGCGATGTGGATTATCTGCGTGTGGTAGAAACAGCCGATCAAAATCGTCACTTGATTGTTATACAAGCAGTGTTGGCGAAAGATATCTATCAAGATGTAGCATCAATATTTGTTGAGAAAGACCCAGAATCTGAGTCTGTTACTGTGCAAGTGATAGGTGATGAGTATATATATGGTGAGAACTATATTATAGAGCCTGTATATATCTATCGTCCAATGATTTATGATTGGTTTTGGGGACCCTCATGGGTATGCTGGCATTCTCCATACTATTGGGGGTATTGGCCAGGTTGGTGGCATCCTTATCATTGCATTGCACATCACTTATATTGGGATCATTGCTATTGGCATCATCACTATTATCCTATCTGCACCTATCGCACTGGTCACCACTATCACGCCCATTACAAACCAATGCATCGTACCGTGAGTCGTACGGATTATGCGACACGCCATCCAGAGCGTTCGTTTTCGACTCGCAATGCATCGCGCAACTATAGCAATGCTCGTGATGTAGACAGAGGGCGTATTACAGCCATGCGCAATACAACAACTTCGCGCAGTACAGCAACTGGCAATACACGCGTATCCTCGCGCAGTACATCTGCGCGTACTTTTGGCAGCGCTAATGTTCGTACTAATGGTCGCATCGGTAACAGTGCTACTCGTGTGGAGAATACAGGCATGCGTACCACCCAACGAAATGCTTCTACCGCTCAAACGGCTGCGCGTTCGCAATCCGTAACAACTCGCACAAGTAGTACACCTACACGCAGTAGTTCGGTCACTACAAGTCCTCGTCGTTCAAGCAATACTGTAGCGACACCTACGCGTTCTTCATCTACGGTGAATAGAACATCTACAGTGCCTTCTACTACGCGTTCGTCATCACCCACGGTAAATCGCTCCAGCAGTTCGAGTATGCGCACAAGTAGCAGTTCTTCTGTTCGTTCTTCTGGTGGAGGTTCTACTATGCGTTCTGGTGGTATGTCTTCTGGTGCTGGATCAATGCGTCCATCAGGAGGAGGTTCCTCTCGTGGAGGTGGTAGTACCACTCGCAGATAAAGTTTTGTATAAAAAATAGGGCACTTAGAGCCCTATTTTTTTGTTATTATATGTTAAGTGTTCGTTTGTTTGGCTTTTGCGCGACAAATATCACAAGTGCCGCATGTATCTGCATTGTCTTCGCCAAAATATGATAATAATAATTGCGAACGGCAATATTGTTGATTATCTGCATATTCTACCATTGCCTTTAGCTTTTCTATATATTGTTGCTGGTGTTTCTCGTATATGGATATAGGTAGAAAAATATCTGCTTGTCGGTCTTGCACAAAATAGAAAGTATTTTCGATGCTACGCGGGATATAAGTCAGTATGTTGCGTTGTGCCAGTGATACTAAAAGTTCGTGTAATTGCTTATATGACAGTTCATTTGATAAACTATCAAAATGAATATATTGTAAATCGGTGAAGATACCTGTGTATTTACGCATGAGCAGGTCTAATACTTTTAACTGCATTTCACCTAAACCATAGTCTGCTATTTCTTGATGTGTAATGCGAATTTTCACACGAGGGTGGATCTCCTGTTCTTCTTGAAAATCAATGTAACCAGCTTGCGAAAGTAGATGTAAGGCAGAGTAAGTTTGTAGAATAGGTAGATGCATAATACGACAAAGATCATGTATGGGCAACATAAATGTATGTCCCTGTCCACTACCTGCTCCCACACCCAAGAAATCACAAGTCTTGTGATAGACATCGCAGACAAATTCTTTCGGAGGGTAATTATCTGCTACGCGTTTGCGAGCTTTGGCCTTGTCGGTAGTTGGGTCGTATAGCAGTACTGCAAACGCCTTTTGTTCATCGCGTCCTGCTCGTCCTGCCTCTTGGAAATATGCTTCAATTGTATCGGGCAAATCGTGATGAATTACCACTCGCACATCGGATTTGTCGATACCCATGCCAAAGGCATTGGTTGCTACGATAACACGAATTGCTTGGCTCTCCCTTCCACCTTTAAATTTTTTCCACGCTTCTTGCTTTGTGCTGCGCTCTTTTGAATTGAGTCCCGCGTGGTAGAAGTCTGCGGAAAGGCCTTTCGCGTTGAGATAGGCTGCCAATTCTTGTGTGCGTTGTCGATTGCGAACATATACGATAGCCGATCCTGGTACTTTGCTGAGAATATGTACAATCTCATCGGCTTTCTTATTGGTTTGGCGTACTACATAGCTGAGGTTGCTGCGTAGGAAACTCTTACGCAGTACATTCTTTTCGCGAAATGCCAGCCGCTCTTGGATGTCATCTACGACTTCGGGTGTCGCCGTTGCTGTAAGTGCGAGGATGGGGATGCGAGCCTCTCCGCCTACTAAATCGCGTATTTCAGCGATTTTGAGATAACTTGGACGAAAATCATATCCCCATTGCGAAATACAGTGTGCTTCGTCCACAGCAATAAGGCAGATTGGCAGACGAGCAAGACGCTCACGAAACTCCTCTGATTCGAGACGCTCGGGAGAGACATAAAGAAAGTGGTAAGGCCCCCATTTGCAATTATCCAATGCTGTCTTCTGCTCGTCGTAACTCATGCCCGTATAGATGGCAGCTGCACGAATATCACGCTTGCGCAGGTTCTCCACTTGGTCTTTCATCAAGGCAATGAGGGGCGTGATGACGAGGCATAGACCGTTCATCACCATCGTGGGCACTTGAAAACACAAACTCTTACCACCACCCGTTGGCATGAGAGCCAGCGTGTCGCGACCGTCTAAGACGGATTGGACAATTTCCTCCTGTAATGGGCGAAAATCGTCGTATCCAAAATATGTCTTTAGTGCCTCGCGTGCGGTCATATTGCCTTTATGTGATAATTTTTGTGCAAAAGTACACTTTTTTTCTGACATATACAAACATATATTTGTACAATTCAAAAAAAAAGCGTATCTTTGCCGTCGATTATCAATCATGTTGATAAAGTAAAAGGGAATCCAAAATATAATATATGAAATTTAAAGTAGTTGATTTGTTTGCTGGTGTGGGAGGATTGTCCTATGGATTCGCCCATGATGAGGATTTTGAAATTGTTGCAGCCAATGAGATTTTATTACCTATGGCAACAGCATATTCACAGAATCACCCATCAGTAAAAATGTACAATAAAGACATCAAAGATTTTTCGTTGTCTGATTTGTCTAATGATTTTGGAATTAAGGCAGGCGATATTGATATTGTAGTAGGAGGTCCACCTTGCCAAGCTTATTCTACTGTAGGAAAACGCTTAATAGATGATCCTCGTGGGAAACTCTTTCAAGAGTACTATCGAATTTTGTCGGAATTACGCCCTAAAGTTTTTGTCTTTGAAAATGTTAAAGGTTTACTTTCTATGTGTGGTGGTACATTGATTCAAACAATTATTCAATTGTTTGAATCTCTTGGATATAGAGTTTATATCAAGTTGTTAAATGCAGCTGACTATGGAGCTCCACAAATCCGAGAGCGTGTTATCCTTGTAGGAACATTACTTGATAATGAATTTAACTATCCTTTGCCTACACACTATAATCCTGAAACAGGGGTGATACAAGGTCTTAAACCATATGTAACTCTTGGAGAGGCTATTGGAGACTTAGGTGTTTTAGCGAATGGAGGTAAAACACTCGTATATTCCAGTGAACCACAAAATGATTATCAAAGATTGATGCGTGAGAATGCGCCTGCTGAACTGATGGATCATAATGTGTCTAAGAATGGTGAACATTTAGTTAAATTAATGGAAGCTTTGCCAGATGGCGGCTCACCTATGGATGTCGCAGAAGAATTACGACCAACAAGTGGTTTTGCTAATTGCTATTGTAGGTTGTGGTGGGACAAACCAAGTACTACAGTAACCCGTAATTTAGGTTGTGTTTCATCTTCTCGTTGTGTTCATCCAAAGCAACCTCGACCATTGTCAACAAGAGAAGGAGCGCGTATACAAGGATTTCCTGATAATTATCATTTCTTTGGTACTCGTTCAGAGCGTAACCTACAAATAGGTAATGCAGTACCAACATTTTTGTCTAAAGCAATCAAAGATTCTGTTAAAGAACATTTATTAACAAAAAATAAACATATAGCAACTTCTAGCAATCCAACCCAAATGGAATTATTTTAAATTAGTGTCATAACCTTTAGAATATATACAACTATGCTTACACCTCAAGAGATTGAACAATCTTACGATATTATTTCTCAGTACTATAATCAGCATTTGAGAGAAAATAATGTACGACTCCCTCGTTTGAGAAATGGAAATCAATATACCAAAGATGCTATTGTTTTGATTTGCCTATTTCAAGGATACCCCAAAACAAGGGTGTGGACCAAAGAAGAACTTACACAAATTATTCGTGAGTTGATAGATCCTAATGTCAATGATGTTCAACAAGCACGCCATTTAGGACATCAAAAAGGCTGGTATATTCTATCTGGTACAAGGAAGGATAATGAAGCTATTGATGCGGGGTTAAAAGTTGGAGATTATTGGCTTAAAACGCTTGAAGAGCCCTATCCTGGGTATAACGCATCCCGTCGAACCGTTACAGAGGATTTTGATGAACTCAAAGCTGCTTATGAATATCGTTGTGCTTGCTGTGGCTCTAAAGAAGGTGAGAAGAATTTTCGTAATCCTTCCAAAATTACACGACTTCAAATGGGACACATGGATCCTTCTAAAGAATTATCGCCAGGAAATATTATCCCACAATGTGATGAATGCAACCGAGCTGATAGAGACTGGTGGGTCTTTGACGCTAATGGACGAGTTGTGGGTATTGGCAGTGAAACGGTAATTGATAGATGTAGCGACGAAATAAAAAGACGGATTTATGAGCGTCTAAAAAAACAATACGAAAAAAACTAAATCAACTATGGGAGCATTTGCTAATTTAGGTTCTTTTTTTGGCGAGAATCTTGTAACTATTGCCAAGAAATGTGGATATCATCAATCCAATATTTTAATTTTGGAAGGCAAAATTGAACAGTTACAGAATGAATATCCTAATGTGTACAAAGCATTAAATTCATGTACTCATCATAGAGATAGTCGAACACCTCTACAATATGCACAAGATTTAGTTGCGTCATGGTTGTTTGAAGATTATATTTTACATCTATTTTCAGAAAATGGTCTAAATATCAAAGGTGACGGAGCCGATAAAAATCGTGAAATTCTTTCAAGTACCAAAGTGTCTGCCTCAAGTGACACATTGGTTACTTATAATGGTCATTCTCGTCCAATGGAATTGATGACTGATTATGGAGGTTATTGGTCTAGAACTGGTTTGCTTGATCTAAGAGATAGTAAGTATATGAAATTAGAAAGAACAAAATCATTGCTTCTCGGCTTTTCAACAAAAGATAATAAATTTTTACTGATTGATTTTGCAAAACCAGTTCCTTCTAAATATATTGCGTCTCATTTCCCTTATGGAGGTAAACCCGCATATCAAATTTCATGTGTTGGGATATTGCAATTGTTTAATATTGATAATATTATAAATCAAATCAAGATGTTATTCTAATTGTCATCCTGTACAAATCGGTAAAATTTTTCTAAAGATTCTAATTCTTGCTTTTGTTTATTATTTTTCTTCTGTTGAGATAAAGAATAGATGCAAAAATGAGATATGGATGTGCTATTGATGGACTTACAATGTACCGTAATCAACCCGTCAAGAACCCGTTATGAACCCGTAATTGATGAGAGATTACACATATAGATCCCCTCAACAGAAATAATTGTTGAGGGGATCTATATGTTGTGTAGGTGTGTGGGATTATCCCAACTTCTCCAAAGCTGTGCGGACACGGGAAAGAGTTTCCTCTTTGCCCAGCACATCGGTGATATTCCAGATATGTGGACCACGAGCAGCACCAACAAGGCAAATACGGAAAGCGTTCATCACGATACCTACACCATACTCTTTCTCAGCAATCCATGGCATAATCAAATTATCCAATCCATCCGCAGACCAATCATCGTGCGCCTCCAGCAAAGCGAGCATCTCGGTCATATGCTTTGGAGAATCCTCTTTCCAACGCTTCTTCAATGATTTCTCATCATACTCGGTAGGAGCCACAAAGAAGAAATTAACTTGATCCCACAACTCACTAACAAAGTTTACACGATCTTTTGTTAAACCGATTACTTTCGCCACTACATCAGGCGATAAGGCGATAAGGCTATTAGGCGAAAGGCGAGAGGCGAGAATAGGCATAAACTGCTCGGCAAGTTCTTCATTGCTACGGAGTTGAAGGTATTGGTGGTTGAACCATTTTCCCTTTTCGTAGTCGAACTTAGCACCAGACTTGCTCACGCGCTCCAGCGAGAACTGCTCGATGAGTTCTTGCATGGTGTACATCTCTTGGTCGCCTGTAGCATGCCAGCCAAGCAAGGCAAGGAAGTTGATTACCGCCTCTGGATAGTAGCCTTCTTCGCGGTAACCCGATGATACAGAGCCATCTTTTTGGTTGTGGAACTCAAGTGGGAAAACAGGGAATCCGAGTCGGTCGCCGTCGCGTTTGGAGAGTTTTCCGTTGCCGTCTGGCTTGAGGAGCAATGGCAAGTGCGCAAACTCAGGCATGGTGTCTTCCCAACCGAACGCCTTGTACAAAAGCACATGGAGTGGGGCAGAAGGCAACCACTCTTCGCCACGGATGACATGGCTAATCTCCATCAAGTGGTCGTCCACGATATTAGCAAGGTGGTAAGTTGGCAGGTCATCGGCAGATTTATACAACACCTTATCATCGAGGATATTGGAGTTGATAACCACTTCGCCACGGATAAGGTCGTGCACATGTACATCAATGTTTGGCTCCACTTTGAAGCGCACGACATACTTCTCGCCAGCAGCGATACGAGCATCTACCTCTTCCTTGCTGAGTGTCAGCGAGTTCACCATCTGCTCGCGGGTACGGGCGTCGTATTGGAAGTTGGCAATCTCAGCGCGCTTGGCTTCCAATTGCTCTGGGGTGTCGAAAGCGATATAGGCATTGCCTGAAGCGAGGAGCTCATCCACATACTTGTGATAAATCTCGCGGCGCTCGCTTTGGCGGTATGGACCATGATCGCCTTTGCCGTTAGGCGCATCTTGGCAGATACCCTCATCAATCTCGATGCCAAGCCAAGCGAGGGACTCAGTGATATATTCTTCAGCTCCAGGCACGAAGCGTGTAGAGTCGGTATCTTCAATACGAAGCAACATGTCGCCGCCATGTTGGCGAGCGAAAAGGTAGTTAAACAAGGCGGTACGAACGCCACCAATATGCAATGCACCCGTTGGACTTGGTGCAAAACGAACACGAACTTTTCTATTCATATCAATTATTAATCATTATTATTTCAGTCTTTTCGTTGTGACGAACGATATACATACCCCTATTCAGAATGGGTATTTGTTCACCTTGATAAATCAATCTGCCCATAATGTCCCATATGGCTATTGGCGATGGGGTGTTGGCGATTGGTGATTGGATGTCGGTATGGACATAGCCCAAACGGTTGTCCATCCATTGTATGCGTTTGGTGATATATTCCTTCAGGTAATTGACTTCTGCGGCATAACTACCGCGTGCCACGGGATTCATGTGCTCTTGGCTATAGAGAATATTCCAGCGCATGAAGTTGAGTTGTTGCGAGCGCTCCATAGCGAGTGCCATGCTATCAATCCATTGACAAAGGTCTTCCTCCGTGATTTGGTTGCAACGACCTACTTGCCAATGAGATTTTAACTCAGACATCGTATTTGGATCTTGCAGTACAATACGGCGCACAAAAGTACCCATGTCGCCAGCTACAGATCCTCCACTGAAGCATACAAACTCAGACTTATTGTTGAGCGGATAGGTGCGGTAATCATTGTCGAAAGCAATGTCAAAATCCCATACTGGACCAGTATAAACCTTGTCCTCACCGCGTTTCTTGTACTGATACACACTCCAATATGTATCTGTATTTCCCGACAACTCGCCAATAAGGAAATGCTTGAGGAAAGTCTCAGCATCTAACAGACGACGCCAACCATTGACAGGATCTGCAAAATGATTGCCATAGACATCCGATTCCATAGCGTTGAAGAAGTCACGGATATACTTGCTTTGCGATGGTGTGATGTCATCCTCATCGGGGGATTTGATAGTCACAGGAATATTATGATTGGAGTTAAACCAACTCTTTTCTTCGTAGGCGTATGCATCAATCTCCCAAAGATAGCCTCCAGTCAATGCTTCGCCTGAAGTATCGGAAGTTTCCATTTCGTCGATATTCACTCGGTTCTTATTGATTTCTATTTGGTCGCAGAGTTGGTAACATCCTTTGTATTCGCCATTGAGTACTACATCTACAGGTTGTCCGTAAGGAGTATATGGCATACCCATCTGTTGGCTGATATGGAATGCCAACAAGTTGCGCATAAGGGTCTTATCGCCGTAGTTGTTGATGAGTGTCCATTTCTTTGCTTTAGCGGGGGCATCCAAAGGCTTTTGTTTGCTATCGAACTTGATACGATAGGGTTTCTTCGGAAATTGAGTGGAAGCATTGCCGCGTAGGCGAGTAGTGGCAGAATCCAAGATAAAAGAATGGTCAGTGTTAATAATACGCACATAGCAACCAATATCATTGACTTTATCATACGGCTCTACCGCATCAACAGTATTGATTACCACCAAGGGTAATCCGCTTGGTAAATAGAATTGACTCTCATCACCTTCCGCCTCGTGACCGTAGAACTCCAATTCGGCAATATTGCAACGCACATTATTTGGTCCTACATAGCGTACATAGCGAAAACCTTTACTAACATGAACATCGGCATAATGTGTTTCACCAATCACGCCAGCTTTGTCTATAATATATAAAGGTATGGCATCTAAAAAATCACTTCGGGTAGCAGCTTCGATAACACCTAACTTTACTCGTTCGGGACCAACTCCATCATTGCGAGGCGACCAACCGACGCGCGTAATCACATGCGGTTTACCTAAATCTAATCCTACCCATGTGTATGAACGCTCATAAGAAGCATAGTAGGTGTTGAGGTTGCCATCAAAAGCGTTGGCAGGTTGGTTTACAGTAGTACTGACCGAACCATTGTTATAATCAACAGCTGGCGAACCGATAGGGGTGCCTTGTAGCAATATGTCACCCGCCCAGAGGGGGATGCTAAGAATGATGGTAGCAAGTGTAAGTAAATGTTTCTGCATGTGTATTATTTCTTAAATAGTTTCCATATATTATATTTTCGCGATGCGCGTGGCAAGGGTTTAGTCATATCGTCTGTCATGTGCAATACGAATCGCTTGTAGTAAGATACGAGCAGGGTGGTGACTGGCAAGGCGATAATCATACCTACAAATCCGAGCAATGAACCCCATACGGATAGGCTAAGCAATATCCACGCGGGCCCCATGCCTGTGACATCGCCCATAATCTTTGGCACAAGAACCATATCTTGGATACTCTGCACAATGATAAATACGGCAGCAATACAGAGCATCACAACCCACACGGGACGACCAGTCTCTGCTGCTTGGATGAGTCCGAGCAAGATACATGGCGGAATACCCAATGCTTGCATGTAAGGCACGAGGTTCAGTACGCCAATCAAGAGACCTATACCAATACCCATTGGCAAGCCAATGATTTGGAATCCAATAGCAAACAAGATGCCTACGATGCCAGCCACAAGAGCTTGCCCGCGAAAGTAGGCATTCATATTACGATCTAAATCGCGGATGAGCATCACAATGCTATCGCGGAAACGGTCGGGTAAGTATTTGTGCCAATTGGTGGTAATCTTTTCGTAATCAATGAGCAGAAAAATAATGTACAATATACATATAAATACCACTGCCAGTCCCATCAACGCATTCACGCCGCTACTTATCCAGTCACCTAAGATAGGTAACGCTTTCTTGACCCATTGTTGTACTTCTTGAGATTCAATGAGTGTTTTGATGTCGATGCTCTGGATAATATCTTCGATGCGTTCATTAACCAGAGGCGAGAAATATTCGCTGCCGTCCCACTGACTTATATAGGTCTTGACGCTTTGCGAGAGTGAATTCGCTTGGCGACTAATGGCTGGCAAAACTGCCGCCACCGCACCAGTCAGCACGCCTATCACCAGCAGAATAGTAACAATGATGGATAGCACGCGACTCTTTAGGCGGCATGTATGTTGAAAGAAGTTAACAATAGGGGCCAGCATATACGCTACCACAAAACTAATTAAGAATGGCAGCAGTACGCCGCTTAATCGGCGAACGAGTAGGTACAACGCAACAAGCACCGCTAAGGTGATGCATGTACGAACTAACCATTTGCGGCTGAGGATGGAGGTGTTATTGGAATCGTCGGTTTGCATATTCTATTATTATGTTGTTGCCAGCAAGATAATGTGTACTATGATAAGGATAAGACAGAAGAATGTGCATATGTTTCGTGCAAGAAGCCAGCGGAAGAGGAACCAATCCATGCCGCTCTTGACATATGAAGTCCAGTCGCCCATTGGTCCCATCCACCAACGAGGCATGTCGTTACGAGGCAAACCGTAGGCAAAGAGTCGTGTGGAATGAATCAGGAAAATGGACATAGGTAAGGTACACATAGTTAAGAGGTACCACGGACTCCACCAACTGAGCAATATGCCTGTAATCAACAAAAGAAAAGGAACGACTGCAAAAAATCCAACGAAGAGAATCATTCGCTGTTTGCCGTGGTTGTGAATATCCTTGCCTAACAACAATCGAGCGAAAGTCATCTTGTTCAGTTCTGTATCCGCATTTACTTCCATCACCGAATGAACATATACGATATTAGTTACCATACAGCCGATAGCAATGCTCATGCAGAGCATTTGCCAAGTAAAGGGTGTGCCTGTCAATGCAGCTTGAATACCCAGCATATTGAGTGGACCGAACATCAGTCCAATCACTAATTCACCCAGGCCATGATAACCCAATTCAAGAGGCTTGCCTGAATAATTGACACCTACAATCAATCCTAAAACACCATAAACCACGATGCCCATAGCCGCTTGCCAACCATGAATGAGCCATTGCGCTACAAAAGTGATAGCACCCATAGTAGCAGCAAAAGCGAGGAAACCCACTACTGCCCAACCTAAATGGTGTATATCGGTAGCGCCACTTTGGATGTAGTGACATTTCTCCATACGGGCACGAATACTGGTACTACTCAAGTCGGAACGGACACGAGAGTCGTGCTTGTAATCGAAGTAGTCATCAGCGAGATTCATACCTAAGTGTGCGGCGCATATACCCAAAAAAACAGGAAATGATAACCACCAAAGGAATCCATCTTGCCCGATACAAAGTATGATTGCCGTGAGGCAGGGTAGGGCTGACTGTGGAAGTGCAATATCTCGCGCATTTTTTATCCAAAAAAATATTGTTTTCATACATTCATATTTTCTTGTAGAAAAATTTTTGCCAAATCGGTCGCAAAGGTACTACTTTTTTTCAACATATGCAAGTGTTCAACAAAAAATGTATCGAACGCTTGCATATTTCAGAAAAATGTACTACCTTTGCAAATTGTTTGAAATGAGATTATTCAAATATAGATTATGTTCTTGATTCAGAATACATTAGTCAGTTTAGATGTCTTGGAGAAAGACTTCTGCTGTGATTTAGACAAGTGCCGTGGCTGTTGCTGTATCGAAGGAGATGCTGGCGCTCCACTCACAGATGAAGAGGAAGCGAAAATACGCGAGATTTTGCCTGTTTTGTTACCAGACATGACCAAAGAGGCGTGTGCCGTAGTCGAATCGCAGGGGCTATCATATCTTGACCCATCTGGTGAGAAAGTTACTTCAATTGTGAATGACAAAGATTGTGTCTTTGCTCGTACAGACCATAATGGCTGGTGTTATTGTTTGATAGAAAAGGCATATAACGCGGGCAAGATTGATTTTAAGAAACCTATCTCTTGCCATTTATATCCTATTCGTCTTAATCGAGTGGGGGATATGATTGGAGTAGAGTACCACCGCTGGGATATTTGCCACTGTGCACGAGTGTTGGGTAAGAAACTACATCTGCCTATTTATAAATTTCTAAAAGAACCACTTGTCCGTTGTTTTGGACAAGATTGGTATGATGAACTTTGCCTTGTAGCAGAGGAGTGGAAGAAATAGATTAAAGGTTAGAAGCGGAATGAAAGCGGAAATAATAACCATAGGTGATGAATTGCTAATAGGGCAGGTGGTCGATACCAACTCTGCTTGGATGGCAGAACGGCTTAATGAAGTGGGAATTGAACTCTATCAGATTACCTCTGTCCATGATAATCGTGAACACATCTTACATGCTATTGACGAGGCATTCTTGCGTGCAGATATTGTCTTTACTACAGGGGGACTTGGTCCTACGCAAGATGATATTACTAAGCATGTGATGTGCGAATATTTCAACACAACACTCGTTGAGGATGTTCGCGTCAAGGCGCACATACACGATTTATACAAAGATCGACCAGAGGCGCTCAATCGACTGACTGCTACCCAGTGGTTTGTACCTGAATCGGCAACGATTTTACCCAATAGAGTGGGGAGTGCACCGATCATGGTATTTTATAAAGAGGCAATGAGGAGAAAAGGAGAAGAGGCAAGCTACGAGGATAATTCACAGGTCCTGATTGCCATGCCAGGTGTGCCGCATGAGATGAAGATTGCCATGACAGAGCAAGTGATACCATTTTTGCTAAAGACCGAAAACGAAAAACAGAAAGATGAAAATGGAAAGCAGAAAAATGGGATTATTCATCGTACCATTTTGCTACACGGTATCCCTGAATCAAAATTGGCTATCCTTATTGAAGATTGGGAAAATGCGCTCCCTCTTTCTATGCATCTTGCTTATCTACCCAAAGACGGACTTATTCGGTTGCGACTAAGTACCTATGCCGATACAAGTGAAAGTGAGATAGAAGCACAGATACAAAAACTTTTACCCTTAATCAAGGAATACTTATTAGCGGTTGAAGATATATCGTTAGAAGCATTGGCAGGGCGTTTGCTCGCGCAACATCATGCTACAATCGCTACAGCTGAGAGTTGTACTGGCGGTCGTCTGGCAGCTGCACTCAATGCGCGATCTGGTTCGTCGGCATATTATATGGGATCGGTAGTGGCATATGACAACACAATTAAAGAGCAAGTGCTTGGTGTACAAATTGATACACTAATGCAATGTGGCGCCGTAAGCGAACAAACAGTGCGTGAAATGGCAGATAATATTCGCGCACTCATGCACACCGACTATGCAATAGCTACATCTGGTATTGCAGGTCCTACTGGTGGCACACCAGATAAACCAGTAGGTACAGTTTGGATAGCATGGGCAACACCAACTGGCACTGAAGCACAGTGTTTTCATTTTGGTGCAACCCGCGAACGCGAGCAAATTACCCAACGCGCTGTCACCGAAGCACTTGTCGGACTAATTAAATATATAAATACTGAACAATAATGCCTTTCTTTCGCGAATTATTCCTCACCCATTCAGTCACTCAGTCCATTGTTCTCCTCACAATGGTAGTATTTCTTGGCTTATGGGCAGGCGAACACCTGCGTATAAAGAAATTCTCTTTTGGGGTAACATGGATATTGTTTATAGGTATTGCTATCTCCTCTTTTGGTGTGACCATAGATGAGAATGTGTCTTCATTCGCTAAAAATTTAGGTCTCATATTATTCATCTATTCTATAGGTCTTCAAGTAGGTCCTTCTTTTTCACCATTTGACAAGAGTGGTTTGCGACTCAACCTATTGGCATTGGCAATAGTCATCTTGGGATGTGTTACCACTATTGTATTGCATTTCTTAACAGGCATTGATATGAGCACTATGGCGGGTATTATGTCTGGTGCGGTTATGAACACCCCCTCGCTGGGTGCTGTGCAACAAACAGCCTCCGATTTATTAGGTTTCGTGTCACCCAATATCGCTATGGGATACGCTTTGGCATATCCGCTTAGTATTGTTGGACTTATATTGTCTTTTGAGATAATACGCTTTTGTTGTCGCGTCAATCTTACAAAAGAAGATGAGAAACTGCGTCAAGAACATGTTTCCGAGGATAATCCTATATGCATAGATATTCGTTTATCTATTCCAGAGGCGATTACGCTGGAACAGTTGCATGAGCTATGCCCTGTGAGTAATATGTTGGTGAGTCGAGTGACTCATCAAGATGGCAGGGATGAATTGGTAGATACTACCACAATGTTGTACCCCAACGATGTGGTTCGTATCGTAAGCGATAAACGCCATGAAAAAGACCTACAAGTGTTAGGCGAGATCACGCACTATGGTTTTCGCGGAAAAGAGCGTTCTAATCATTTGATATCTCGTCGTATTGTGGTTACGCGCACTGAGTGTAATGGCAAACGATTGAGTACTTTTGATGTGCGCCACCGCTATCATGCTACTATTACGCGAATCAATCGAGCAGGTGTAGAACTCTTGGCAACGCCTGACTTTATTCTTCAATTGGGAGATCGCATAATGGTTGTAGGTGATCGTGACGATGTGCGCCATGTGGCAGATATTTTTGGAAATGAGTTGAAACGCCTTGATTTGCCCAACTTAATGCCTATTTTTTTCGGTATTTTCTTAGGTGTATTGGTGGGTTCTTTGCCTATTGCAATACCAGGCATGAACATATCTTTTAAATTCGGATTAGCAGGTGGTGCTTTGATTGTTGCGCTATTGGTTGGGCGTTTTGGTCCATACTACAATATGGTCACTTTTGCTACCACATCAGCAAATATGATGTTACGCCAAGTTGGTTTAACTTTATTTTTGGCAGCTGTTGGACTTAGCGTTGGTGATGGATTTATTCCTACCATTGCAAATGGTGGCTACATGTGGATTATTTATGGATTTGCTATCACCATGATTCCATTGATTATAATCGGTTTTTTGGCGTACAAAGGTATGCGTATCAACTATTTCAAAGTGATAGGTCTTCTTACTGGTGCAATGACAGGTGCTCCTGCTTTGGGGTATGCACAAAGTTTGTCTAACCACAACGATCAAGCTTCGGTCATTTATGCGACCGTATATCCATTAACAATGTTTCTTCGAGTGATGGCAGGACAGTTGTTGGTAGTACTTTTTTGTGCTTAAAGTGTAAATTATTTGCACATATCAAAAAAAAGTAGTAACTTTGCGCGGAAAATATGTATGCATACTCTTGTTGCAACGAAAAACAATAGAGAATAATATATAAACACAATAACAAATTATGGAATTTAAGTACGCACCCATGTTTCAACTTGGAAAGGATGAAACAGAGTATTATCTGCTGACCAAAGACCATGTGTCGGTTGGCGAGTTTGAAGGCAAACCTATCCTCAAGATTGAGGCAGAAGGATTGACTAAGATGGCGAATGCTGCCTTCTCGGATGTGAGTTTCATGCTTCGTCGCAGCCACAACGAGCAAGTGGCTAAGATTCTCCGTGACCCAGAGGCAAGTGCCAACGATAAGTATGTGGCCTTGACCTTCTTGCGCAACGCAGAGGTATCGTGCAAAGGTCAGTTGCCACTCTGCCAAGATACTGGTACAGCCATCATTCATGGTGAGAAAGGTCAACAAGTATGGACTGGTTATTGCGACGAAGAAGCACTCTCCAAAGGTGTCTATCTCACCTATACCGAACGCAACCTTCGCTACTCACAAAATGCTCCGCTCAATATGTACGATGAGGTGAATACCAAATGCAACCTCCCTGCACAAATTGACCTCGAGGCCACCGAAGGTATGGAATACCATTTCCTCTGTGTGACCAAGGGTGGTGGCTCTGCCAACAAGACATATCTCTACCAAGAGACCAAAGCGCGTATCCAAAACCCAGGTACACTTATCCCATTCCTCGTGGAAAAGATGAAGTCACTCGGTACGGCGGCTTGTCCTCCATACCACATCGCTTTTGTTATCGGTGGTACCAGCGCGGAGAAGAACCTCTTGACCGTGAAGCTTGCTTCTACCCACTATTACGATACTCTCCCTACTACGGGCGATGAGACTGGTCGAGCCTTCCGCGACATTGAACTGGAGGAGCAATTGCTGAAAGAAGCATACAAGATTGGACTGGGTGCGCAATTTGGTGGCAAATACATGGCACACGATATTCGCGTGATTCGTTTGCCACGCCACGGCGCAAGCTGCCCAATCGGTTTGGGAGTAAGCTGCTCGGCTGACCGCAATATCAAATGTAAGATCAATAAAGACGGTATTTGGATTGAGAAGATGGATAATAATCCTGCATCGCTCATCCCAGAAGAACTCCGTCAAGCAGGCGAAGGCGATGCTGTATGCATTGATCTCAACCAACCAATGGCAGATGTTTGCAAAATCCTCTCTCAATATCCTATCGGTACTCGCCTTTCACTCAACGGTACCATTATCGTAGGTCGCGACATTGCTCACGCCAAGATCAAAGCTCGCCTTGACGCAGGGGAGGGTATGCCTGAGTACTTGAAGAACCACCCAATCTACTACGCTGGACCAGCCAAGACACCTGCGGGTATGCCTTGCGGTTCTATGGGACCTACCACTGCTGGTCGTATGGATCCATATGTGGACGAGTTCCAAGATAATGGCGGAAGTCTGATCATGTTGGCAAAAGGTAACCGCTCTATTGATGTGACCAACGCTTGCCAAAAGCATGGCGGCTTCTACCTCGGCTCTATCGGTGGTCCTGCTGCTATCCTCGCACAAGAAAACATCAAGTCTATCGAGTGCGTAGAGTATCCTGAATTGGGTATGGAAGCCATCTGGAAAATTGAGGTGGAGAACTTCCCTGCATTCATCCTCGTAGATGACAAGGGCAATGACTTCTTCAAGCAATTGAAACCTTGTGAAGGCTGTACTATATTGAAGTGATATCGAGTAGGAAATGACCCAAGAAAAAAAGAAAATATCGCTTTGGAAGCGTTTGAGAGAACGCTATCGCATTAGCGTACTGGATGAAAAAACGCTAACCGATCATTTGCATGTCCGTCTTAGCGGATGGGGAGCTATTGTACTCATTGCGTTATTATTCTTGTTGACAATGGGATTATTCTCGTTGATGATTCTATACACACCTGTCAAAAATTATCTGCCAGGGTATTCCGAGGATATTCGCCAGCAACTCGTTGAAGAAACGGCACGCATAGACTCATTGGGTGCCACACTGGAAACACAACGACAATACTTGGATGTAATCAAACAAGTCGTAGCAGGCGAAATGCATACGGATACTGTACAGAGTTTAGACTCCATGTATATTATCACGCGCGAGCAATTGCTCGAAGCTAAAAACGAAGCCACAGCCGACTTTATAGCGCAATACGAGGCAAAAGAAAAGGATAATTTGCAACTTTTCTATATTGCTAATACTGCACCTATGTTGTCCTTCTTTCGTCCTGCACATGGAGTGATTATCCAATCGTTCTCCGAGCAGGAAAAACGCTATGGTGTGATGATACAAACACCTAACAATGAGAATGTAACTTCGGTATTGTCTGGTACTATCGTGTGTGTCAATTATGAGATAAATAATACATATAGTATGATAGTACAGCATACCAACTACCTCTCAATTTATCGTAATATCAACAAAATAATTAAGCGCGTAGGTGATATGGTGCAAGTGGGTGAAAGCATCGCTATCGTAGATGGACAACAATTATGGTTCGAACTTTGGCAAGATGGCAAAGCTATCAATCCTGAAGAAGTTATCGCCTTCTAACCATACGCATTACACCATAGACTAATGAAACAAATAGCAATATTAGGTAGTACAGGCAGTATTGGCACACAGACATTAGATGTAGTGCGTCAGCACCCAGCAGAGTTTGGTGTGTATGCTTTGACTGCTCACCGTAGTGTTGAACTGCTAATTGAGCAAGCTTTGGAGTTTAATCCAGCTGTGGTATGTATAGCGGATGAGAGTTGTTATCCTCGTTTGCGTGAAGCACTCAGCGATTTACCAATTCAGGTGATGGCAGGAGAGCGTGCATTGGAAGAGTTGGTAACAATGCCCGAAATAGATGTAGTAGTTGCAGCTATGGTTGGTTATGCAGGGCTGCCTCCAACGATAGCTGCAATTAAAGCAAAAAAGACTATTGCACTTGCCAATAAAGAAACACTGGTCGTAGCTGGTGAAATTATATGCCGTTTAGCGCAACGACATAAGGTGTCTATTCTCCCTGTAGATAGCGAACACTCAGCTATTTTCCAAAGTCTTGTAGGAGAAGATATGGATAGTATAGAGAAACTACTTCTCACTGCCAGTGGTGGACCATTTCGGACTTTCTCTTTGGAGCAAATGCAACATGTCACTGCTACACAAGCTCTTCAGCACCCTAATTGGGAAATGGGAGCAAAAATTACCATTGATTCGGCAAGCATGATGAACAAAGGGTTTGAGGTCATTGAGGCACGATGGTTGTTTGATATTCCTGTTGAGAAGATCCAAGTGTTAGTGCATCCGCAATCCGTTGTACATTCTGCTGTTCAGTTTGTGGATGGTAGTGTAAAAGCGCAACTTGGCACACCCGATATGCGTATGCCTATTCAGTATGCTCTCACTTATCCCCAGCGTTGGCAGAGTGATGTACCTCGATTGGATTTATTTGCTAACAGCCAGTTGACTTTCGAGGCTCCAGATATGGATCGTTTCCCCAATCTTGCTTTGGCATATGAAGCTATAAATAGGGG
Source organism: Paludibacteraceae bacterium (assembly GCA_045590995.1). Taxonomy (GTDB): domain Bacteria; phylum Bacteroidota; class Bacteroidia; order Bacteroidales; family Paludibacteraceae; genus Colicola. The sequence continues at coordinate 22,491 of JAZNRY010000114.1, forward strand.
TGGTAATACCCCCTGTGTGCTGAATGCTGCTAATGAAGTGGTAAATTTGGCTTTCCGCAATGGCAAATGTGCTTTCTTGCAGATGTCGGATGTGATAGCACAAACGATGACAAAGACCACTTTTATAGTCGAACCTACATATGAGGACTATGTCCAGACCGACAAAGAAGCACGCAAAATAGCAAAAGAAGCGTTAAACCTTTAAAAACTCTTACAACTTTTCAAACTATTAAAACTATTTCAACTTAACAGTATATGCAGTGGTTACAACTCATACTTGCCCTTAGTATTCTTGTCGTTATTCACGAGTTAGGGCATTTTCTCTTTGCGCGATTGTTTAAGGTACGCGTGGAGAAATTCTATATGTTTTTTAATCCTAAATTCTCGCTCGTTCGAGCTAAGAAGATCAATGGTAAATGGCAAATAAAGTTCTTCGCACCAAATGTAGAGCCTTCTGCAGTGCCTGTACTTGATGCTATGGGCAATGAGAAGAAGGATGATAAAGGGCAAATTATTTATCGTCCTATGACCGATGAAGAATTGGCAGCATTACCAGAAAATGATTGGCGGCGTTATCCAGATGATACAGAGTGGGGACTTGGTTGGGTTCCTTTCGGAGGGTATTGTGCTATAGCGGGAATGGTGGATGAAACCAAATCAGCTACCGATCTTCCTTCCGAGCCACAACCTTGGGAGTTTCGTTCAAAGAATGTATGGCAACGCCTTTGTATTATCATTGGTGGTATTATGGTGAATTTCATTGCTGCACTCTTTATTTTTGGCATGGTGCTTTTCACTTGGGGAAAAGACACTTTGCCTCTCAGGCAGATACATACAGGACTCTACTACTCTGATATACTTGTAGATGAGGGATTTAAACAACAGGACAAAGTATTGTCAATCAATGGAGTAGAACCACAGACATTGGGAGATATAACACAAGCCATTATTTTGGAAGGTCAGCGTAATGTGATCGTATTGCGTGGCGCAGACACTATCGAACTGACATTGTCTAAAGACTTGGGTGAACGCTATTTGGCATTGCAAAATGATATCGATGCCGAGGAGCGCGAAAAGCAGCGTGCGGATAAGTCCTATATTAAGAAAGGTTATACGCTACTCTCTTATTTCATGCCTTTTGTTATAGATTCCGTGATGCCCGGTGGTGCAGCTTCGTTTGCTCAAATGCAGAAAGGCGATAGTATTGTGGGTGTGAATGATCAGTTGGGTTTATGCCAAGTGCAAATAGCCAATGAATTAGCAAAACACCCTTGTGATAGTGTAACATTGCATTTCTATCGTGCGAATGTACCTATGCAAGCAGATTTATTCATTGGCGATCATGCTATGATTGGTGTATATCGTTTAATGCCATGGGATTATTATACAGCAGTTCATACATCTTATTCTTTCGGAGAAGCTATCATAGCTGGTATTCAACACGGATGGGATCAGTTGGTCATGTATGTGAAGCAATTTCGTTTGGTCTTTACCAAAGAGGGCGCACAATCCCTTGGTGGCTTTGGAGCAATTAGCAATATGTTTCCTAATCTGTGGGATTGGCAGTCATTCTGGTATATGACAGCCTTTTTGAGTTTGATATTAGCATTTATGAACTTCTTACCTATTCCTGCATTGGATGGCGGATATATTCTCTTTCTTTTGTGGGAGATTCTCACGGGTAAGAAACCAAGCGACAAGTTCCTTGAGGTGGCAAACACAATTGGTTTTTGGATACTTCTCGCCCTTCTCATTTTTGCAAATGGAAATGATGTGTTTAAAGCATTTTTTTGATTATGAGTGAATATTTTGTACATGAGTCATCGTATGTTGATGACAATTGCCTAATTGGCAAAGGTACCAAAATCTGGCATTTCTCACACATTATGTCTAACTGTCAGATTGGTGAAAATTGTAATATAGGTCAGAATGTAGTTGTATCTCCTGGTGTTGTCTTGGGGCGCAACTGCAAAGTGCAGAACAATGTATCTATATATACAGGTGTCCGCTGTGAAGACGATGTGTTTCTTGGACCAAGTATGGTGTTTACCAATGTTATCAATCCTCGCTCGGCAGTAGTCCGCAAGGACGAATATAAAGATACTCTCATCCATCGTGGAGCATCAGTAGGCGCTAATGCTACTATTGTTTGTGGCAATTCGTTGGGCGAATATTGCTTGATTGGTGCAGGTTCGGTAGTGACGAAAGATGTGCCTGCTTATGCATTGATGGTAGGTAATCCAGCCCGCAGAGTGGGGTGGGTTAGCCGCCATGGCGAAAAACTCCATTTCGACAAAGATGGCTTTGCCACATGCCCCGCTACTGGCGAAAAGTACCAATTGGTCAATGATTTGTGCCAATTAATTCAAAATTCATAAATTCATAATTCAAAATTCTCGATGATTCAACGAATTCAAACATTGTACCTCTTGTTGGTCGTTATTCTTGGCACATTGTTGTGTTTCTTTTCTCCAGTTCAGTTCCTTATGCCAGAAGGTACTGCATATGTTAATTTACAAACATTTGATACTTGGCAGTTGTCGGTAATTGCCATTGCAATACCTCTATTGGCACTGGTGACAATCTTTCTTTTCAAAAACCGAATGTTGCAAGCGCGTTTGAATGTAGTGAATGCTATTCTTTGTCTGGGTCAGTGTGCGTTGTTGGGATTATATATCACTTTCATCGTGAAGGGGTATGAGCCAATCAATGGCATGACCTTAGCAGGTGCAGAATGGTTTCCCTCTGTGTGGGCAGCAGTGCCATTGGTGAATATCGTATTGCTGATGATGGCTACTCGTCGTATTTTGAAAGATGAGGCACTTGTTCGCGCAGCCGACCGATTAAGATGATATAGCGTTTTCGGCTATTGGCAGTTTTTTTCTGGTAGCAAATGCTTTCTTCCGCCATTTATGTTTTCGGACATGAGTGGCGGATTTTTTTGATAAAAATTCTCTATCTTGCCTCTCTCTTCCTTCGAAACCACTCGGTTACCACTCTGATGTTCCCTTTACGCGGCTGAAAAAATCCGTTCCTGCTTGCTTCATATATCGGACTCAATCAACTATACTTGCGTGGGTAGCGCAAGAAAATACCTATCAGTGCAACTGCCCCCAACGCCATAGGGTAGTATAGATAACCCATGATCTCAAATGGTGTGATTGTAGCCAATCCTGCTGCCATAAGTAATTGCGCCCCATAAGGAATCATGCCTTGTGTAAAGCAACTGAAAGTATCTAATAATGAAGCGCTTAATCGTTTGTCTATGCCATACTTGTCTGCTATCTCGCGCGCCATTGGACCTACGGTAACCAATGCAATGGTATTATTTGCCGTACATAAGTCTGCCAATATAACCAACAAAGCAATGGTTAGTTTAGCTCCGCGTTTGCCACGAATATGCAGTGTGAGCATACGAATTAAGTAGTCAATACCTCCGTTGTGTCTTATCAGCGCAAGCATACCACCAGCCAGCAGGGTAACGATAATCAACTCGCTCATCCCCATAATACCTTCTCCCATGGCACTCATACCGCCGATGAGGGTAAAACTACCTGTTAGCAGGCCTATTCCTCCTGCCAAGAGAATACCTATTAGCAGTACCAATAACACATTAACTCCCGAAATCGCAAGCACCAATACTGCCAAATAAGGAATCACCTTATACCATTCCATAAGTACCACATTGTTTGGCACTTGTATATCGTTTCCTATGATGACATATGCCACTAAAACAACGATTGCAGCTGGCAATGCCAACCATATATTGGCTTTGAACTTATCGTTCATTTTGCAGCCTTGCGTTTGTGTTGCGACAATCGTTGTGTCAGATATAAACGATAGGTTATCACCAAAGAATGCACCTCCTACTACGATAGCCACAATCAAGGGGAGGCAAGCTCCCGTTTGTTCTGCTATGCCCACAGCTACTGGCGTTAATGCGACCACTGTTCCTACAGATGTGCCGATGGCGAGCGAGATAAAACAAGCTGCTATAAACAAACTTGGTAGCAACATGCTTGCAGGCATGAAACGCAGTGTCAGATTTACAGTGGCATCAATAGCCCCCATCTCTCCTGCAATCTTAGCAAAAGCACCTGCTAAAACAAAAATCCACACCATGAGCATAATATTTTCGTTGCCAGCACCGCGTGAGAAAATGTTTATTCGTTCTCTTAGCGGTAGCTTAGGTGTGGTACAAATACCATATGCGGAAGCGATTAGAAACGCCACAGTTAGTGGTAACTTGTAGAAGTCGCCCGCAATGAGCGACCCTACAAGGTACACAATCATAAATACTATGAATGGAGACAGTGCCAGCATCTATGTTAAACTACGATAGCGTACGCGTTTAGGCTGTATAGCATCTTCACCGAGGCGCATTTTCTTGTTTGCCTCGTATTCGGAGTAGCTACCTTCAAACCAAAATACTTTGCTATCTCCTTCAAAAGCAAGAATATGCGTACATATACGGTCAAGGAACCAGCGATCGTGTGAGATAACCACCGCACAACCAGCGAAATTCTCCAAACCTTCTTCCAATGCACGAAGCGTATTCACATCAATATCATTAGTAGGCTCATCGAGTAGTAGTACATTCGCCTCGGATTTCAATGTCAATGCCAAGTGCAAGCGGTTACGCTCACCACCTGACAATACACCGCACTTCTTCTCTTGGTCGGCTCCTGTGAAGTTAAAGCGACTCAAGTAAGCACGAGCGTTCACCTCGCGTCCGCCTACACGGATATATTCTGTGCCATCTGCTATCATCTCAAATACACTCTTGTTTGGATCTATATTAGAGTGTACTTGATCTACATAACCCACGCGTACGGTCTCACCTACAGCAAAAGTTCCTTTGTCGGCGTGCTCCATACCCATGATCATGCGGAAGAGAGTAGTCTTACCCGCACCATTAGGACCTATGATACCTACGATACCGTTAGGTGGCAACATAAACTCCAAGTCCTCAAACAGCAATTTCTCGCCAAACGCTTTGCTAACACCCTCTGCATTAATAACTTTATTACCCAAACGAGGTCCGTTTGGAATAAAGATTTCGAGTTTCTCCTCGCGTTCTTTTTGTTCCTCGTTGAGCATACGGTCATACGCTGCCAAACGAGCTTTACCTTTGGCTTGACGCGCTTTAGGAGCCATGCGTACCCATTCCAACTCGCGTTCAAGTGTCTTGCGGCGCTTGCTGGCTTGCTTCTCTTCCATAGCCATACGAGCGGTCTTTTGTTCCAACCAAGAAGAGTAATTTCCTTTCCATGGAATACCTTCACCGCGATCAAGTTCCAAAATCCAACCCGCTACATTATCCAAGAAATAGCGGTCGTGGGTGATACAAATCACGGTACCTGCATACTGGTGTAAGTGTTGTTCAAGCCAGTCTATAGACTCTGCATCAAGGTGGTTGGTAGGCTCGTCAAGAAGCAGGATATCAGGTTGTTGCAATAATAGACGACAGAGCGCTACACGACGACGCTCGCCTCCTGATAGGTGTTTCACCAAAGCATCGTCTGCAGGACAGCGCAGTGCATCCATAGCACGATCAAGCTTAGTGTCAATATTCCATGCATCTACGCTATCCAGCTTGTCTTGTAACTCCGCTTGGCGGGCAAGCAGTTTGTCGAAATCAGCATCTGGCTCAGCAAAAGCCATATTGATAGCATCGTATTCGGCGAGCATATCCATTATTGGTTGTACACCTTGTTGCACACATTCGCGAACAGTCTTTTCTGGATCCAACTGTGGGTCCTGTTCCAAATAACCAACGCTATAACCAGGCGAGAATACTACTTCACCTTCATAGTTCTTCTCTATACCTGCAATGATTTTCAGTAGGGTAGATTTACCTGCACCATTAAGACCAATAATACCTATTTTGGCTCCGTAGAAAAAACTGAGGTAAATGTTGTTGAGTACTCGTTTTTGAGGTGAGAAGTTTTTACTTACGCCCACCATTGAAAAAATAATCTTTTTATCGTCTGCCATATTCTTGAATTATTGATTATACTATTATTTTCGGCTGCAAAGTTACAAAAAAAAATACACATACACAAGTATAGCAAGTAATTTTTCAAAAAAGATAGATTCTTGTCATCATATATTTGCACAAGTCGAAAAAATGTTGTACCTTTGTCGCCCACTAACAAACAAGACTATCATTTTAGTATGCGCCACAAGCAACGAATAGCAATTTCACGACTAATATCTGATATCATCAAGGCAGATGAGGTTATATGCCGCGAAGAGATCGCTGTATACAACAAGATTATTCGTACATTTGATATTTCTTCCGAAGAATTGTATGAAGCTCAACAACTTACATTGGAAGAAGCTATCAAATATCTCAAACATATGTCAAGCGATGAACAACAACGCTTGTATAAAAACTTTGCTATGGCTGTATCCGCGGGGTATGGTTGTGTAGCACAAGAAGCCTTGTTGCTGTTCACTTTATCTGCATGCCTCAACGATACAACTGACAAATATGTACTCCTAACTGCTGAAACCAAGAGCTATCAAACCGATGATAAGTATATCATTTACTTGGAAAGCGACTATATGCCTGCTATCAATGAGGAGATTCAGGAGCACTATGACACGATTGCTAATCTATTGCAATTATGGAATTTTGACTTTATTTATATTCCTAAACTTTCGCAGACTTTTCGCGAAATGGATAAATTGTATCTGTTTGACATCCTTCGCTATATGAATCCGCGCTTATCAGAAAGTATGTTAGATAGTTTGTACGAACGCTTCACACATTTTACTACCGAAATCTACACGCGTGACTATTTGGCAACAACTCATCAAAAAGAGCATTTCTACAATATCGAGCCTTCCTTGCTAATCAATATTGGAACATCGTTATTACCTCCTTCTACTCCTACGCAACGCGAGCGTTGTTGTGTTAATATGCTAACGATTCGCTTGAATAATGAACCCAATAGTGTGCTTCATGAAGTACGCCACTTGGTGGATTGTTATGAGAATCTCATTACTGAACCAGAGTTTCATCGTCCCAAGCGTGGCAAGGGACTTTTCCGTTACCACGGATTATACAAGCAGTGGTTCGATTTTTTAGCGCGTCATCACACAAAGGGAGAAGATAATCAAATATTGATTAACATACCAACGCGGCGTATATGGATGCGTGGTATAGAGATACAAATGACAGCCACACATTTGGCAACATATGTTTTCATTTTGCACCAAACTTTCTGTACCCATCATTGCGGATTACTTAAAGCGGGACAGCATCATCCGCTATTGGAAAAAGAAGTACAGCGTTTGGGTAAAGCATACCATGCTGTGTGTAATTTGTTTCGTGATGCGCACGCGCCATACGAACGACCGTATTTGGAGAATGTGCCAAATATTCGCGGATATATAGCTAGAATAAGAACAATTATTGAAAGTAAAATAGATACACAAGATTTGAACTACTATTATCCAAAAGACTCTGCTGATAAGAGCATGTATCATGTCACGCTTGATCCTACAAAAATTATACTGCAAGAAGCAGATAAACAATACTTATTTGTGGATTACCCACTTTGGAAAACAATCCAATAAATCATAGTATGGGGAGTATGTATTTTTAGGATGATTATATTAAGCAAATAGGGAATGTCAGCTGACATTCCCTATTTTGTGTATTCCCTTTTTCTTCCTTTAATAGAAAGTAGGAAATTACTTAACCTCTTCAAAGTCTACATCTTCGGCTGCGCCTTGGTTATTGTTGCCTTGGTTGCCTGCTTGTGCACCGCCTTGGAAGTCAGCACCTCCTTGAGGACCTGCTTGACCTTGAGTAGCGTTGTACATCTCTGCACTGGCTGCTTGGAAAGCGGTCATAAGGGCTTGGTTAGCTGCCTCGCATGCGTCTGCATCCTTCTTCTCGTAAGCATCCTTGAGGTTCTTCAATGCCTCCTCAATTGGAGCTTTCTTGTCAGCAGGAATCTTGTCGCCAAGTTCAGCCAACTGCTTCTCGGTTTGGAAGATAGTAGCGTCAGCACGGTTGAGTTTCTCAATACGCTCTTTCTCCTTCTTATCTGCCTCAGCATTAGCCTCTGCCTCTGCCTTCATGCGCTTGATCTCTTCGTCGCTCAAGCCGCTGGATGCTTCGATACGAATCTTTTGCTCTTTGCCAGTAGCTTTGTCCTTAGCAGTAACATTGAGGATACCGTTGGCATCAATATCAAAGGTTACTTCGATTTGTGGCTCGCCACGGCGTGCAGGCATGATACCATCGAGGTGGAAGATACCGATTTGCTTGTTTTGTGCAGCCATTGGGCGCTCACCTTGCAATACCTTAATCTCTACAGAAGGTTGGTTGTCCACTGCTGTGGTAAAGGTCTCAGTCTTCTTGGTTGGGATAGTGGTGTTGGCCTCAATCATCTTGGTCATCACGCCACCCATAGTCTCGATACCGAGAGAGAGTGGGGTAACATCGAGGAGGAGGACATCCTTCACATCACCAGTCAATACACCACCTTGGATAGCTGCACCAAGAGCTACAACCTCGTCTGGGTTAACGCCCTTAGATGGAGCTTTGCCGAAGAATTTCTCAACTGCTTGTTGGATAGCAGGGATACGAGTTGAACCACCTACGAGAATGATCTCGTTAATATCGCTAATACTTAAACCTGCGTTTTGCAAAGCGGTGCGGCATGGAGCGATAGTGCGTTGTACGAGGTCGTCGATGAGTTGCTCAAACTTAGCACGGGTGAGGGTCTTTACCAAGTGTGCTGGCACACCGTTTACAGGCATGATGTATGGCAAGTTGATCTCAGTAGAGGTGGTGTTAGAAAGCTCGATTTTTGCTTTCTCAGCTGCCTCTTTGAGTCGTTGCATAGCCATAGCGTCTTTGCTAAGGTCTGCGCCACCGTTCTCGCTCTTGAACTCTTGTACGAGCCAGTCGATAATGCGGTGATCGAAGTCATCACCACCCAAGTGAGTATCACCATCGGTAGCTTTCACTTCAAATACGCCGTCGCCCAATTCGAGCACGCTGACATCGTGTGTACCACCACCGCAGTCGAATACTACGATCTTCATGTCTTTGTCGCTCTTGTCAAGACCGTATGCCAAAGCAGCAGCTGTTGGCTCGTTCACGATACGGCGAACATTCAAACCTGCGATCTCGCCTGCCTCTTTGGTAGCTTGGCGTTGGCTGTCGTTGAAGTATGCAGGTACAGTAATCACTGCCTCTGTTACCTCTTGACCAAGATAATCTTCAGCAGTCTTCTTCATCTTTTGGAGGATGATAGCTGAGATCTCTTGTGGCGTGTACAAACGACCATCAATATCCACGCGTGGGGTGTTGTTGTCGCCCTTTACTACTTTATAAGGTACGCGCGATACCTCGTTAGCAAGACGGTCATAGGTCTCACCCATGAAACGCTTGATTGAATATACAGTGCGAGTAGGGTTGGTGATTGCCTGACGCTTAGCAGGGTCGCCCACTTTGCGCTCGCCACCATCTACGAAACCAATCACTGATGGGGTAGTGCGTTTACCCTCAGAGTTGGTGATAACTACAGGCTCATTGCCTTCCATAACTGCGACACAGGAGTTAGTTGTTCCTAAGTCGATACCAATAATTTTTCCCATTGTATTTAAGTTTTTTAGTTAATATTCTTGTTTGGTGTTTTCAGTTGCCGCTTAACCGCCAACCGTTCACCCTTTAATAAACAAATGCTGTGCCAAAGTTATTTTTATAGAAAAAACTGACAAGTAACTGACAAATTGGCAGAACTTTTTGCGTATGTCATAAAAAAGTACTACCTTTGCAGACAGAATGACCTATCTCATATTTGATGATATGACGCAATGTACCGAGCAAGAGGTCGCTCGTTTGTTGCCGTTGGTGAGCGACCAGCGGCGTCAGCAGGCATTGGCGTACAAGCATCTCTTTGGACAGTTCTGTTGCCTCAAGTCCTACGAGTTGCTTATTCAATTGCTTGCCTCTTCTGGTTTCTGGACGCTGGACGCTGGTTTTTCTACTCCTGATACTGACCGCCAGATGCCAAATTCCGACCTCCCGTTCTTCCACTATAATGACTATGGTGCCCCACGCTTGGAGCATGGTCCATGTTTCTCTATCTCGCATTGCAAACATGGAATAGCTGTGGCAATTGGCGAAAATCCCATAGGCATTGATATTGAGCACATTCGCACTGCAAAAACCGAATTAGTAGCGCGCACTATGAACGAAAAGGAGCAAGCCGAGATATGGGCAGCAGCTTCGCCTGATATTGCATTTACGCGGCTTTGGACACAGAAGGAAGCTGTGCTGAAACTACAAGGAACGGGTATCCTCTCTATAGACGGAATAAAAAATACCTTGGTCGCAATCGGACATGTCGATTTGCAAACCAAGGTAAATATCGATAAGCAGTATGCTTATACCCTTGCTATTCTGCGATAATGGGACGCCGGAAGCCGCCCCCGGACGCCTCAATTACAACAACGCAAAATCTATCACCTCTTGAATATCCTTCACATAGTGGAAAGATAAACCTTTAAGGTATTTAGCTGCAATATCTTCAACATCTTTTCTATTCTCTTCGCAGAGTATCAAATCGGTAATACCTGCGCGTTTTGCAGCCAATATCTTTTCTTTCACGCCGCCGATTGGCAGAACTTTTCCACGCAATGTCATCTCGCCAGTCATAGCGATGCGAGGACGCACTTTTTTGCCCGTGAATGCGCTCACCAATGCAGTAGTCATGGTGATACCTGCGCTTGGACCATCTTTCGGAATTGCACCTTCTGGCACATGGATATGCACGGAATGGGTATCCAATTTCTTGCGTGATATGCCAAACTGATCAGCATGCGCTTTGATATATCCCAAAGCAATGGTGGCTGACTCTTTCATCACATCGCCCAAGTTACCCGTAAGGGTGAGGGTAGGGGTTTTACTTGGAGAGAGTGATGTCTCAATAAACAATATCTCGCCGCCTACTTGTGTCCATGCCAAACCCGTCACTACACCGATATACTTGTTAGTTTCCCATTCATCGCGCGAGTAGCGTTTCTTGCCTAAGTATGCCACCAAGTCTTCCGAAGTAACGGATACATTGTATTCTTCTTCCAAAGAAATGCGTGTCACCACTTTCCGACAAATAGCAGCAATCTTGCGCTCTAAGTTACGCACACCAGACTCGCGAGTGTAGTTATCAATAATCTCAGAGATAATTGCCTTTTTTAGTTTGAGTTGTGTTGCTTTTAGTCCGTGATTATTGAGTTCTTTTGGCAACAAGTGGCGTTTAGCTATTTCCTCTTTTTCTTCTTGCAAATAACCTGTCATCTCAATGAGTTCCATACGGTCAAGTAGAGGACGAGGAATGGTATCCAAGGAGTTGGCAGTGGCGATAAACAATACTTTGCTTAAATCATAATCCACATCCAAGTAGTTGTCGTGGAAAGTAGTATTCTGCTCTGGATCAAGCACTTCCAGCAATGCACTTGTTGGATCACCCTTGTAGTCGGAACCTATCTTGTCTATCTCGTCAAGGACAAACACAGGGTTGCTGGTCTTCACTTTTCTGAGGTTCTCAATAATACGACCAGGCATAGCACCGATGTAGGTACGACGATGACCACGAATCTCTGACTCGTCATGCAAACCACCCAAACTGATTCGTGCGTACTTGCGTCCAAGCGCTTCGGCTATAGAGCGTCCGAGACTGGTTTTTCCCACACCCGGAGGTCCATACAGGCAGAGGATAGGGGCTTTCATCTCAGTGGCATTATTCTGCGCTTTCATCTTCAGCACTGCCAAATACTCAATGATACGCTCCTTCACTTTCTCCATGCCATAGTGATCTTTGTCCAAGATTTCTTGTGCATTACGAATATCGTAGTTATCTTTAGAATACTCGTTCCATGGCAAGTCCAGCAGGGTATCTAAGTAGTTTTGTTGGGTAGCATATTCGGGTGAATGAGAGTTCATGCGACGCAGTTTTTTGAGTTCTTTCTCAAAAGCGGCTTGCATTTTCTCGCCCCATTTCTTTTGCTTGGATTGCTCCAACATGGCATTCACTTGCTGCTCATCAGAATCGCCCAACTCTTTCTGAATAGTTTCCATTTGGCGGTGGAGATAGTATTCGCGCTGTTCTTTATCAATATCCTCTTTGGTCTTGTTTTGAATAACTTTCTTCATATCAAGCATTTGTAGCTCGGTAGTAAGTATCTCCAACAAGGCCACAGCGCGCTCTTTCAGCGAGTTCATTTCCAATAAATGCTGTTTGTCAGCAATGCGCACACCAAAATTCCCGCAAATATAATTGACCAGAGTAGGGGGATTGTCAATGCTTTTGAGGGTCATACCTGCTTCTGCGGGTATATTCTCCATGCGTTTGAGGATTTTCTCGGCTTGGCTCTTTAGGCTGCTGACCAAGGCGATAAACTCTTTGTCATTGCGTTTTGGAAACTCTTCATCCATGACATGCACTTTAGCCTTCAGATAGGGCTTTTGTGCTACAATCTCTTGTATTTCAATTCGTTCTATACCTTCCAATATCACCATCAGACTACCATCAGGCATGTCTAATGTACGCATAACGCGTCCTGCGGTACCTATAGAATACAGGTCATCGCTGTTGGGTTCTTGTATATCTTGTACGCGTTGGCAGCATACAGCTAACAACTCGTCTTTTTTGAAGGCGTTAGTAACGAGTTTCTTGGATTTGGGGCGTGCCACAGTCACTGGCAGCAACACACCGGGAAAGAGCACCATATTGCGCAGCGGAAGAACACCAAGCACATCGCCACTATTTAAGTTGGGATTCTGGGTGTCGTCATCTTCTGCCAGTGGAATATAATCAACTCTTACATTTTGATTCTCGTCCTCGTTTAATAATAATTCATCAAGGTAGGTCATATATGTATTCTGTAGTATTGTTTAATTAAATTGTGTAGTATTATATAGAATTGTTCTGTATTAGGGTACTATTCAACAAATGCTATTTTACATAATTGCAATTAGAGTATATTTATTATATTGCAAATATGTCACAATACCCCTCTAACAAAGCGCGGCAGGAAGTTGATTGCCGCGCAATGTTGTCGATATTGTCGTTTATTATTCCTTAATCTCTCGGAGATCGATCATCAGTTCGTCCAATTGCTTTTGATCTACCAAACCAGGAGCACCGAGCATCACATCGCGTCCTTGGTTGTTCTTTGGGAATGCGATGCAGTCGCGGATGCTGTCCAAGCCAGCGAACAAACTAACGAAACGATCCAAGCCGTATGCCAAACCGCCGTGAGGTGGCGCACCGAACTTGAATGCGTTCATCAGGAAGCCGAACTTCAGCTGTGCCTCTTCTGGAGTGAAGCCCAGAATCTCGAAGGTGCGTTGTTGCAAAGCTGCATCGTGGATACGGATACTACCACCACCTACTTCTACACCATTGATAACCATATCGTATGCGTTGGCACGAACAGCTGCTGGATTGGTGTCCATCAAAGGTATATCCTCTGGTTTTGGACTGGTGAATGGATGGTGCATAGCCATCAATCGTTGCTCCTCGTCGCTCCACTCGTACATTGGGAAATCCACAACCCAAAGGCATGAGAACTTCTTTGGATCGCGCAATCCGAGTTGTTTGCCGACCTCCAGACGCAGCTCGCAGAGTTGCTTGCGGGTCTTCATGGCATCATCTCCAGAGAGAATGAGAATCAAGTCGCCTGGCTGAGCGTTCATGGCTTTAGCCACTTGTTGCAACTGCTCTTGGTTGTAGAACTTATCCACGCTGGATTTCACATTGCCATCTGCCTCTACGCGGGCATAAACCATACCCTTCGCGCCAATCTGTGGGCGTTTTACATAGTCTGTGAGGGCATCAAGTTGTTTGCGAGTATAGGTAGCGCAACCTGTAGCGCAGATACCGCCGATATACGCTGCGTTAGCAAACACGCTGAACTTCTCCTCTTTCTGTTCCTCAATAGCGTGGAAGAGGTCATGCAACTCCACAAACTCCATGCCGAAGCGTGTATCGGGTTTGTCGCTTCCGTAGTATTTCATCGCGTCTGCCCATGTCATGCGTGGGAAATCAGGCAGGTCGATATTGAGAATGGACTTGAACAGGTGTTTAGACATCCCTTCGAAGATTTGGAGCACATCTTCTTGCTCTACAAACGACATCTCGCAGTCGATTTGTGTGAACTCTGGTTGGCGGTCAGCACGCAGGTCCTCGTCTCGGAAGCACTTCACGATTTGGAAGTAACGGTCGAAACCGCTGACCATGAGGAGTTGCTTCAAGATTTGTGGACTTTGTGGCAAGGCGTAGAACTGTCCTGGGTTCATACGGCTTGGCACGATAAAGTCGCGTGCGCCCTCTGGGGTTGAGTTCACGAGTACTGGTGTCTCTACCTCGAGGAAGCCCTTCTCATCCAAGTAACGGCGCACCTCAAATGCCATCTTGTGGCGGAGTTCGAGGTTCTTTCTCACGCAGTTACGGCGCAAGTCTAAGTATCTGTATTTCATACGAATATCGTCGCCACCATCGGTCTCGTCCTCGATAGTGAAAGGAGGAGTAACGGCTGCGTTTAGGATATTCATCTCGGCTACTTTGATTTCGATTTCGCCAGTAGGAATTTGCGTATTTTTGCTCTGACGCTCAATCACTTCGCCCGTCACTTGGAGTACGAACTCACGCCCTACTCCATTGGCTTTCTCCAGCAATGCGTCTTGCTCTGCGCTGCCGTCGGATTGGAATGCGAGCTGCGTGATACCATAGCGGTCACGAAGGTCAATGAATGTCATACCGCCCATTTTGCGGATTCGTTGTGCCCATCCTGCGAGGGTCACTGTTTTGCCTGCATCGGCGAGACGAAGCTCGCCACAAGTATTGGTTCTAAACATAATGTATTGTGTAGTATTATTAGCAGTTGTGTAGTATTGTACAAAAAAGCGCGCAAAGGTACGAAAAAAATGCGAGATATGCAAGTAAATCCAATGATTTTATAAAAAAAAGCGCCCGAGGAAGTTGATTCGGGCGCAAATTTATCAAAGGCTCTCGCCAAAGTCATCTTTGAACTTCGATACCAACTCCTCTTGCCAATGTCCAATCTCTTTCAATCTACCAAAGAAGAATCGCAGCACTTGTGGCTCTTCCACCCACTTCAGTCCACCGATCAATTGGCGGTTATCCCACAGCCATTTCACGCGGTCTGCCACATATTTTATCTGCGAAAGTGTATATACACGGCGAGGCATAGCCAGTCGCATCAATTCCAGCTCTGCAAAACGCTCTGTGCCATCGGGTTCGCGTTGTTCAGACAATGTTCCGCGCTCCATTCCGCGAATACCTCCTGCGATATATAAGGCGGTGGCTACTGCGGCTGCTGGATATTGATCGTGTGGCATATTTGGCACAAATCCCTGACAATCAATGTGTGCACCCAATCCGCCCGCTGGCTTGATCATTGGTACGCCATACGCATCCAATTCGTTTACCAAGTAGTTGATAAACTCTGGTCCGTGGCTCAGATAATCCATGTCAAGTGACTCGTACAAGCCCTCTGCCATCGCCTCAATTGAGCGCACATCAATACCGCCATAGGTCAAGAAACCTTCGTACAATGGGATAAACTCCATCATACTCTTGATTAGTTCGGTGTTGTGACTGATGATAGCACCGCCGCGAGCAAAGCCCAACTTACGCGCAGAGAAATAGATGATATCCATCTTGCCTGCCAACAGGTGGTAAATCTCTTTTGGCGTCATGTATTTGCATTGTGCCTCGCGGGTCTTCATAAAGTAGATATTATCTTGCAACAACGAAGCATCCAAAATACTTGGCACACCAAACTCGTGACAAATATCGGCTACCGCCAACATATTCTCCAAGCTAACTGGCTGACCACCAATCAAGTTGGTTCCTGCCTCCACGCGCACATACGCCACTTTCTCTGGTCCATATTCGGTGATCACGCGACGCAGTTCTTGCAAGTCCATATCGCCCTTGAATGGGTCATCGCTCTGTGGAATCAAACCTTTCTTATGCAGCACCTCCACCACTTCGCCGCCACAGCGAGTCACATGGGCCTTGGTGGTAGTAAAGTGGAAGTTCATAATGGCAATCATGCCTGGCTTTACAAAGCGCTCTGCTAGGATATTCTCGCAAGCGCGACCTTGGTGCGCTGGCAATACATTGTCGGTACCAAACACCTCTTTCAGTGCTGCTTTCAGACGGTTAAAGGTCTCGCTACCAGCGTATGCGTCGTCGGCGAGGTGCATAGCAGCCGTTTGACGGTCGGACATAGCGTTCACGCCCGAGTCGGTCAGCATATCGAGATAGATATCTTTGTTTTGCAACAAGAAGGTGTTATTACCCGCCTTTTGGATAGCGCGAAGGCGCTCATCCACTGGCAATAGATTCAGCTTTTGTACCACGCGAACCTTGTGCATCTCCAATGGCACTTGGTTCTCTGACTTATAGAACTTAACAGACATAATATATGTGTTTTTTTTGTACCTTTTTCAAACAAGGTCGCAAAAGTAGTAAAATTTCTTGATATATGCAAATTATAGTGCGATTTTATCGAAAACGATAGATTTTATCTATCATATCATTACCTACGACACGAACTTCAAGCCTACTACAGACAGAATCAATGTGCAGATTTTGCGGCCAACGGGCCAACGGGACAACACTTTCTATAAACTCACACACACGCATGCGTCCGTGAGTTTTTAATAAATAGATGTCCCGTTGGCCCGTTGGCCGATGATTGGGACATGCTATCTATCCTATTCTCTCCTATCCTACCAAATGCCTGGTATGAGGCGCCAGCGGACGCGCTGCTGGTAATCGGTATATCCAGGTAGTCCAGCCGCCAGCACCTGCTCCTCGTTGTATATGCGTCGGATAATCAGTACGGGATAAACACCGAAGACCAACAATGCCCAAGCTGAGTCCAATACTATCGGCATAGAGAGGAACATGAGCAAGGTGGCTGTGTACATCGGATGGCGCACAATGCCGTACAGTCCCGTGTCAATGAGTTGCTGATTCTCCAGCACCTCAATGGTTCTTGACAGGTAGGCATTCTCGCGCAATACTTCGGCGTACAAGGCATACCCTATCAGGAAGACTACCGAGGCAATGACACTCGTCCACAGGGGCAAACTGGACCATGCGAAGCGGTGGTCTAAACCACAGAGAACAAAGCCGCCGATAAACATCAATCCCGATAGGGCTACCACATGTTTCTGCGTCTGCTCTTTCTCCTTGTTGTTCAACCGTTTAGCCAATAGTTCGGGCATAGAGATTAGTAGCCAAACACCCATGCAGGTCATAGGTACAAGCAGCAAGGCAAGCAGCAACCATGCCTGCCAATAGTGCCATGTGCCTGCTGGCCAAAAGAGCAGCAAGCCAATCGATGCCATACCACACAGGAGTTTATATAATCCGCTAATAATCAATTGACTTGTTTTCATATAGTCAGCCTTGTTAGTTCGTTCATAAAAAGCGTATGCAAAGGTACAACAAAAAATGCACATACGCAAGTTCTACGGGCGTTTTTTCTGAAAAATAGAATTTTGCGGAACGGCAGGAACAGCACTTTTCTTTTTCTCGTCCCCGTGCGCGTGCGGACGAGTTTATAGAATCTGCTGTTCCAGCTGTTCCATCTGTTCCTACCCCGCTTGTTGTTTTTTCAGTTGTTGATGGATTTGCGCAATCACGAATCCGCGCAGCGTGGCATAATGTTTTTCTCCTTGCTTAGGATGCTTAAATTGCTTCTCAAACAGTGGCTTCCAATAGGCGACTCTTTCTGGGTTCTCAAGTTCTTGTTTGGCAAGCAGTTGCACTTCTTGGAATAGGGTTCGATTTTTCTTCGCTCCTTCCGACCATTCGCCTTCGTGACAATGATAGATATATGTCTCTCCGGGACCATAGAATGGTCTTCCTTTGTCGTCTTTGCCATAGCATTTACGACGTGAAGAAGTGCCTTGAATGGCACTTCGAGTATTGCGCCCGAAAAGTCCCCACTTTGAGGATTAAGCGCAATACATAGAATGGCGCGACCCTTGCGGTCACGCAGCCGTATGGCTACAGGGTAGTACCGTACAGGGTAGGTACTACCGCCCTATATGCTTGATAGGTTGAACTCTTTTTTTTATGTAGGAATGTAAAGTTTAAGGTTTAAAGTTTAAGGTTTAAAGAATAGAGGAATGTAAAGCCCTCGATCTCTGGGGCAGCAGGGATCTTAAATACAACAGAATGGCTCGAAATCTCGCTATCATTATCTTCGCTATTAGTATAAATAACGGTCAGTTCACGGTTTTCACCCATTTCGTATTGCGCATAGATGTCCAAATCCGCTGTGATTGAGTCGAAGGTTTTTACGCAAGTTTTACGGATAATTTTTCTACAATTTTTTTACGAACGACAGTCCTATTCTGCCTTAAAACGTGCCTCTTTCAGCTTTATCAGTAGCTGTGCCGCGATGTAGCATTGCAATTTGACATACTGTTTCTCACCTGGTTTGGGTTTATCCAGTTGCTCCTCAAAGAGTGTTTGCCAATATGCCAAGCGCTCGGGATTGTTCATTTCGGCAATAGCTTGCTTTTGCGCCACCTTGAAAAGTTCGCGGTGGGAAGTGACAGCAGGAGACCATGATCCTCGGTGTTTGTGATAGACATACATCTCTTTCGGACCCAGACGGGGTGTGCCGTTCTTGGTCTTGCCATAGGATTTGCGACGTGTGATAATGACAGAGTCATTGCCACGATTGAGGGTTAGCTTGCCTCGCACCTCATCGACAGGTGCCATGTATGTTACTTGTGACATAGTTAATTAAGAATTAAGAATTATGAATTAAGGTTTACTAAATGATTATGCGGGGTTATATGAAGGTAACGAATTGTATGGTTATTGTGTGGTTATTGTATGGTTATTGTGTGGTGCGGATGGTAAAAATTGTCTTCGCTTTGATCGCGAGAAATCCAAGTTATCCAAACCAAATAGCGTGTGTAGGCTAATTTTTTACAAAGATACAACAAAATTTTCGAATTTCCAAATTTTTAGGGGGATAATTTTCAAAAAAGTGCACTTATAGTAATTTATCATAATTGCCAGCATGCCAGCATTGCCAGCAGTTTTTATACTTACATACCCGTACATGCGCGGACGAGAATATAGATTTAGGTGGTATGCTGGCAATATACGGATTATTCAATTAGTACATGTATTTATCTATCAATTATTTACATATTTTTCTCTTTTATTGCCAGCAGATGCCAACTGGATACATAAAATTCAATCAACTTTCAAAAAATAACAAATTCCTTGCAAATGTCATAAAAAAGTCGTACCTTTGCAGCATAAATTTAATACATTACATTATGCCACAAATGATCATGTTGGGCAGTGAGATGATTCGCATCAACCCTGCCAAAAACACTATTGAGTATTCCACCTCACAAGGTCGCAGTTGGTCAACGAGATACAGTAGCACATCCTGCGGCGAGTTTATTGACCTCTTGCCCTATGGCAATGAGCTGATAGCAGCTACGAGCAAGGGTATTTACTATTCCACCTCGCAGGGACGCAGCTGGTCATCTAGATATATGAGCAGCACCTGCGGGGAGTTTGAATGCCTGATGGACGGCGGCAGAGAACTACTTGCCCAAACCTCCAAAGGATTGTACTATAGCACCTCGCAGGGTCGCTCATGGTCAAAGAGGAGGTAAAGCCACCATGGAAATCACCAACCTACTCGAGTTCAGTCGCCGTGCGCAGTTGCGCAAGTGGTTTGAGCAGCATGCCGCTTCGGACAAGGAATGTTGGATAGCCATGTACCGCGTAAAACGCCCTGCGGAGTGTGGCGATTGCCTGCCCTATATCGATGTGATGGAAGAGGCTTTGTGTTTTGGTTGGATCGACTCCACGCTGAAGCGCCTACCCGATGGCAGACTGGCACAACGCCTCTCCCCACGCCGCAAACACAGCCACTGGACGGAACTCAACAAACAACGCTGTGCTGCCCTCGAAGCACGCGGGCTGATGACGGAAGCAGGACGCCAAGCCCTCGCATTGGCGAAATAGCACCGCAATTGGTTTAGTGCTTGGCGTTAATTCGCCAAGTAAAACTAACATACAAAATCGCCACTAAAAGCGATTTCCCTTGCAAATATGCGAAAAAAGTTGTACCTTTGCAGGGTGAAAAAAACTTAATACTATGATCGTCACTACTACACAATCTATTCAGGGTTATGAAATCCGTGAATACAAGGGCCTTGTTTCAGGCGAAGTTATTTTTGGTTTGAACTTTGTGAAGGACATCTTTGCATCGGTTCGTGATTTTATAGGTGGTCGCAGCAATACATACGAGAAAGCGATGATTGATGGCCGCGAACAGGCGCAACGCGAGATGGAGCAACGCGCCCGTGCGATGGGTGCCAACGCCATCGTCGGCGTGTCGTATGGCTACGAAACCGTTGGGCAAAATGGCTCCATGCTGCTGGTGTCTATATCTGGTACAGCGGTGGTGGTGGATTAAAATCTATTCACTATTCAGGTGATTTTGACAATTTTATAAGATTACTTGGTAGTTAAACTGATACCACACCACTAAAATTATTACTTTTTCGTGTTTTTATTTGCAAGATTCAAAAAAAAGCACTACCTTTGTGCCGT
Organism: Paludibacteraceae bacterium; assembly: GCA_045590995.1. Lineage (GTDB taxonomy): Bacteria > Bacteroidota > Bacteroidia > Bacteroidales > Paludibacteraceae > Colicola. The sequence goes on from JAZNRY010000114.1 coordinate 43,160, forward strand.
GAATAGCGTTGCGATATTGGAGTTGGACACGAGTCCTAAATTAAGAGGCGATGCTATTCACACTTTTTTTAAGAAGTATGGATGTTCTGTAATGTGTGTGTCTTTTCCTCTTGCTATCGCCTCACACTTTAGCATATACTGATTCCCATCGTGTTGTTTTATCAGGATTTCAATGAACAATTTGAAGGATATACACAATAAGGATTATTCCGTTGTGTAAACATTCAGAGTGGCACGCAAGTGTCGCTCTTTTTTCTCCCAAGTTTCTACACTTTGCACCAATCTACAGCGGAACTACCTACAAGCTACCGCTCCTCAAATGTACCATCCGAATAAAACACCAATATCTTTGAAACAGTTCGCGATGCAACAACAGTCACCAGCGGTTTCTTCTCCTCTACAACTACATTCGCCGCAGGCACAACAGCCTCCTCCGCTTGTTTATCACTCTCAAACAGCGGCAACAAACCTTCTTCATGGGTACCTGCAATATACATACTACCCACACCCATAATCAACCAATCGCAACTTACTGCACGAAAACGACGCAATATTGCCTGCATCACATCCAAACTGGGCTTATTCCTTCCACCCATGATATTAGACAAGGTTCCTTGACTAATACCTACCTCCTGACAAAACTGCTTGGCATTCATACCCTCCGATTGCATCACCTGCAACACACGATCACGCTCATTCATAATATACAATTATATAAGTTCTAAAAAACAATACCACATTGTTATACAAAATCGGGTGCAAAGATATGAAAAATATTTCACATATGCAAATCCACCGATTTACTTTTCAAAAATAAACACAATTCACATTTGCAAATAGCACACCACTGTTCACATTGTACAGTAGAAATCCACATTGCTTGATTTACAGGCAAATACCAATACCTATAATAGTTTAAGTATTCTATGTATCTCTATAGAAAATCAGTGACTTACAAAACAACATAGGTAAATATCTATACATTTATAGAAAATATGTACATACAATCATAGAAACGCCATTTTATTAGTTTATATAAAACCCGTAAGTAATTGATATTATACACTTTTCAATAACTAAATTGCTATAACTAAAAGCACTACTAATGGGTATCTATCTGTCAATAGGCAAAATTTTCATAATTAAATAAATATACATCGCAGATGTTGCATATTTGTGAATTTTACAACCCCGATTCGGCTAAATTATTTAGAAATTAGCATATCTATATTCGTGAATTATTTTTCAAGAAAATTCACATCCCTACCCTTTTTCACGGAAATTTGGTCTTTCATAGCAAATTCACGAGAATTGAATATTTTTTACAAACCTGTACATTTGCACAGAATATTCAATTCTCGTGAACACTAAAAAAAGGGATTTATATACCTGTTGACACTTCGTGTTGTTCCCGCCACATTTACTTAAGATTTCTGCCCGTCGGGGCAAGGAGATAGTAAGTGTCAACATGTATATAGTTCACCAAAAAAAATGAGGGTTACCCCTCTAAGCCTCTGTTCTACTCCATTTCCAGCGGTTATGGGTCCAGAGCCACAATTCAGGTGATTGTAAAATATTCTGCTCTAAGAGTTGAGCATACGCCAAGGTAATATCTGTCGGATTAGTAGAAGCAGGATCATCCGTAATCACCTCAAAACGGGCACGATAATATCCCCTTTTAGGCGATTCTACATGCACATAAGTAACTGCATAACCAAACTTGCGCGCCAAGACCTCTCCACCATCTAAAAAGGCGGTTTCTTGATTAAGAAACTTAGTCCAAACATGTGCATTACGCGGAGAAGGTTTCTGATCCGATATTAGCCCTATAGTAATTGGATTATCCGCATGCCTCATCGCCACAAGTTGGCGCAGCAATTGTTTCTTCTCTATACAGCCACCACCACCGCGTTTATTACGCAACGCTAACATCGCCTTGTCAGCAGAAGAACTTTTCTGTTGGCGATACACATTATACTCCTTTATGCTGCTGTCTGTATATCGCTTGCCTATATCCGCTATCCATTCCCAATTGCCTAAGTGACCAAGCATGAAGAACACGCCCTTATTTCTATGCGCCAACTCCTCTACAATCTCCACATTTTCAAACACAAAACGCTCACGCATCTCCTCATCACTGATACGATAGCCGTAGATTATTTCCATAATCGTACTCGCAAAACGATGATAAAACTGATGCTCCAGTTCCTTACGCTGCTTGTCGCTTTTCTCAGGGAAAGACATACGCAGATTCTTAGCCACAATCGCTCTGCGGTAACGCACCACATAGTACATCAATGGATACACCAATGCATCTGCAATAAAATACAGAAAAGGTAGAGGAAAAAGGCTTAATATGCGAATTAAAGCAAACATTCTGCTACAATTATGTTCGCTATCAAGAGATGTAATCTACCAAATAAACAAACAAAAAATACACAATTGGCGTAGCTAAAAGCAGACTATCAAAACGATCCAACACTCCGCCATGACCTGGCATGAACTTGCCCGAATCCTTCACACCCAGCGTGCGCTTAAGCAAACTCTCCATCAAGTCGCCTAAGGTTCCAAACACCGCTCCGAAAGCCGCAAACCACAAGCTATTAGCCAGTCCCATTTCTGCTGTCCAACCTATTCGGTAGAACACATAACCAGCCAACAATGATACGACTACTCCACCTATCAGCCCTTCCCACGATTTGGCAGGACTTACGCGTGGAAACATCTTGTGATTACCCTTTGGTAGTTTAGATGTCAAACTGCCAACGATATAAGCCCCACTATCATTCACCCATAGCAGAATAAACAATGCCAAGAGCAAATATCGATTGTGCATCATCACACCATTCATCAGCGCAAAGGGCAATGCTACCATGCTTTGGCTGGCACACAAATTACCCCAAGATGCTATCGCATGGCTATTCTCACGGAAAAGCTGCGTAATCATTGCCAATAGGATTACCGCCACATATGCCAACAACAACGCATACCATATCCCATCACCATAGAACAGGAAATACATCGTAGTAAACAACAGCGCATTAGCTATCATTGCAAACGACTGAAGACGCACATCAGAACCCACCAATACATGATACTCGCGAACGGCTAATGTGCTGACAATCAAAAACAACACACCAAACAACAACGGATGACCACCAAAACACTGAGGTTGAACCAAAATTGATGCAAGTACCAAACCTGCATACACAATCGCAGAGAGGGTTCGTTTTACAAAATTATTCATAATCGTAAATTATTTTCTAAATAATTTGCAAAGGTAAGAATAATTTTGTAATTTTGCAAGCAAATTCACTAAAATATTAGAAATTATGAACACTAACATCGAATTGAGCCTTCTCAATGCAGAAGAAAAAGAACTTTTGAACTACATTTGGAATCTAATTCCAGCAGAAGACAAACAAACCATGACACAAAATGATGTACTATCTGTACTTGATTTAATGGATGATTACCTATTAGAACATGGGTTGCTGGAAGAGAATGAACAAACGGGCGAAACCACTTACCTTGATGGAGAAATTGATGAGAATGAGCAACTTGAATATCTAATCAATGCTCTCAAAGAGCAAGGAGTGACTCTCTCTGCTGTACAAGTACAACTAATTATGGACGCAGAATTACAATATGGTATTGAGCAAGGGTATTATCAAGAAGAGGAATAATGAGGCGATAAACTAAAGGCAAGATAGAAAATAAAAGGGCACTGACATCAGTGACCTTTTATTTTGATTATCAATCGTTTGACAACATTCTTCGCGTTTTGAATCATAATCTCCTTCACCCATGCTCGGCGGTTATCAGTCCAGCGTTGCGGGTGTGTGGTAATCATTATCCGAGATGGAAGACTACCCTTTTCTATCGCGTTTATTATATCATCAGTGGCATGATACACCAGCCCCTGCGCATTCCATTGGTCTTGATATACAGGTATTTTATCCCTAACCGATACCGTATAGCCATCCCAACAGCGACCTGTATCCGTCAAATAAAACACCTCACCGAAATCCACATCAAAATATGGCTCACCGATAATACCCAAATCGCGATAACTATACCTCTTCCATAATTCCTTTCCATCCCATTGGCTGGTAGGTGCACCGTGCATACAGATAGTACGCACTGGATAAAACATTCTGAAATATGCCAACTGCTCTTGGAAATGCGCATACGCTTTCTCGGCATCGCCATGCGCGATAGCCATATCCTCGTAGTGGTATCCTATCTCGTGCCCCAACTCAGCAATCGCACGAATCATCTCAGGCTGATTACTCTCTGGAACAACCCGAAAATAGTAACTCGCCGCTATACCTAACTCCTGCTCGATTTGAGCTGTGGACAAACTATTCGCCACCTTTAGATCCACATCGTGGCGAAGGATAATCCATTTAGACGAGGAGGTGAGGAGACTATTAGGCGACGAGGCAAGCTGTTTTTGCTCGCAATATTGCTCAAAAGTGATGAATTTATACCCCTTTTTCTGCAAAACGACGAGCAATTCACGATATTTACATAATGTAAAGTCTATCATACGGTTACGAGTTGCGAAGAATATCGTTAATAAAATCCAGAACATACATTCGTACCTTATTTATATATCATATTCAGACTTTGTGCCAATTTCACACCATCATCTATTATCTACTTTGTTGCGATAAACCACATAGTGTTGGTATAAGTACTCCAGTGAGAGGTTGAGTAGCATATTGATACCTGTCACCAAATACTCATTCCAAAGCAAATCTTCTGCCAACCAGTCGCCCAATACCGTTGTCACAGGAGTAAACACAGCGTAAAACGCCAACACCAGTAGCATCGCGCGAGTGATATTCGCATTGGACTTGAAGGTAAATCGCCTATTAAAAGTAAAATTCCACAAGATACTCAGCAACAGCGAAATAAGGTAACATGGCCAATAACGCCATTCTGTACATTCGTTAAACAGGGTAAAAGAGCCTATCTGAACAATGCCCGCACTGGCGGAGAAAAGCACAAACTTCAGCACCCTGACCCACTCTTTTTTATTTTTATGCTTCTTTTCCATACTTCTTTCCTTTACACTTCACACTCTACACCCTACACTAATACAACTCTATCCACTCCACCGTATTCCCTACGCATTGCAGATAGGTTTGGAAGTCTTCGCGTTTAATAACCACCGTTCCGCGGCAGTCATTCGGGTGAAAACTCAGACTATCTGCCCCTTGCAGGTTCTTATCCAAGAACAATATCACATGCTTCTCTTCATCATTGATAAGCCCAAAGGGACTTACGCTCCCTGGCTCCAAGCCCAAATAGCGCATCATGCGTTCTGGACTGGCAAACGACAGTTTGCCTGGCGAGTTCTTACCCGCCGCCAACAACGATACCTTAAGACGCTGCTCCAAATCGTGAATAGCCAAATCATGCTCGCAATCAAAGCAGATGAGATAATGTTGCGTTCCCTTGTGGTTACGCATAAAGATATTCTTGCAATGCACACTGCCATCGTCCTTCCACCAGCGTTTTGCCTCCTCGATGGTCTTACCCTCGGGGTGATTATAGCACTCAAAGGGTATCTGATGCGCTGTCAAATATGCTAATACCTTCTCTTGTCTTTCCATATTCTCTTGCCTTTCGCCTTATAATCTCATCGCCTCATAGCCTTATAGCCGAACTACGCCTCCATGATTACCTCACGCAGCACTTCGCCCACAGTTGGGTGCGGGAAGACCACTTGTTTGAACTCGCCTACGGTATATCCCATGCGCACAGCAAAACTGGCTGCTGCTACGAACTCCGAACATGGATTACCAATCATATGTACACCGATGATGGTCTTGTTTTTCTTATCCACAATCACTTTGCATAAGCCTGTTTCTCCCTCGTTCTCAGCAACAAAGCGTCCTGAAAAGGTCATCGGCAATTTGTGTACCTCGTATTCTACAAAAGGTTTGTCAAGCGACATTGTCGGTGCAAAGTCGCCCTCACGAATATCGTTGAGGTCTTTCTCGGTCAGTCCGATACATGCTATCTCTGGATTGGTATAAACCACACTTGGTATCGCATTGTAAGCAATACGCTGCAATGGCAGTTGCTTGAGCATGCGACCTACTGCTACTTCTGCTTGACGACTTGCTACATGTGCCAACATGATTTTGCCAGTCACATCACCTGCGGCATAAACATTTTTGAGATTGGTCTTCATAAACTCATCCACCACTATACCACCACGGTAAATCTCTATGTCGTTAAGCGCCTCCAATCCTTGCATGTTAGCACGACGACCTACCGACACCAATATATGCTCTGCCTCGTACTCACCATTCGTTGTCAGCACCTTATTACCTTGCAGTTCAGTCACTTTGGTATCGGTCAGTATCTGAATACCCGCCTTGCGGTATTTATCCAACAGGACACCCACCACTTCTTGATCCAGATTTGGCAATATTGTAGGCATCGCCTCAATGACGGTCACGGGTACACCCAACTCGTGGTACAAAGTCGCAAACTCCATACCGATTACACCACCGCCCACGATAATCATCGAGGATGGCAGTTCTTTCGTATCCAGTGCATCCGTTGAATCCCATACGGCTGGGTTATCTTGTATACCAGGTATAGGCGGAACAAAGTTCGTAGAACCTGTACAAATCAACAGGTTTTCTGCCTCGTATTGCTCTTCGCCACAAGCTATCACTACCTGCTCATCACTGCGACTCAGAATAGTGGCAGCCCCCATGACCACAGTACAATGCTCGTTATTAAGTTTCTGCTTGATACCTGCCACCAGTTTGCGCACCACTTTCGTTTTGCGTTGCACAATTTTGGTGTAATCGAACGCCACATTCTCCGCAGAAATACCATATTTCGCAGCGTTTTTGGCATTATAATATTGTTTCGCACTGTACAATAAGGTTTTAGTAGGAATACATCCTATATTCAGGCATGTACCACCCAATGCAGTTTGCTCAAAAATCACCACATCTTTGCCAGCCTTCGAGGCCAATTCTGCGGCAGTATATCCTGCTGGACCACCACCAATAATAGCAAGAAAGTATTTCATAAATTTATTGTGTAGGGTTATTTATTCTTGTGTAGAACGGTGTAAAGTTGTTAGGAAAATGCGCACGGCGCTGGCCACCATCTCTGCACATGGGCGTTTTTGATAGTAGGCTTCGGTACGAGCTTCGGGCATAGGATTTTGTGGTTTGGGTGCTATGCCAAGCAATTCTGAACAAATCAAACTGCCATTCTCCTCCTTGAATTGCACTGCTAACTCCTGCACAAGCGAGTAGTTCTGCATCTTGCCTTCTGCATCATGAGGCGTAGCACTACCATTCTCTAATCCTGCCAACATAAACATGCCACACGCAGCGCCACAAGTCTGTCGCATACGGCCGATACCGCCACCAAAGGAAGCAGACAATCGCAAAGCCAATGCCTCGTCCTCTATACCGTACAAGTCAGCACAAGCGGCAAACACCGATTGGCTACAATTGAATCCCTGATGAAAAAGCGCTTTCGCTCTTTCTACGCGTTTTTCTATATCATCTCTTGTCATAATCTTTTTACTCTACACCTCGCGCAGCGACGGTACCTGCCATAGGCGCATAACCTGCGCGGAGCGGACATCACCTATCACCTAAATAAAATTCGTCCTCATTTTCGGTTTCTCGCTCTCGGGGTGTTGCTCGTTAGCGAGATTACGCATCATCCATGCCATGTTGCGCGCCAAGGTGCGCATGGTTTGTAATCCTTCGGCATCTTGCTCCGCTTCACCTTTCTCCCAACCATGTACGCTATTCCAGTATTGCGATGACACTACGGGCATATTATTGATTGTAAAATACTTATTCAGTCGATCAAAGCAGGCACTTGCCCCACCCCTTCGGCATACTGCCACAGCGGCAGCGGGCTTGTAAGAAAGTAACATACCTGCCGAATAGAACAATCGATCCAGCAACGCACACAGCGATCCATTCGGTCCCGCATAATAGACAGGAGAACCCACGACTAAGCCATCTACTCCTTCGGTCAAAATAGCGTGTAACTTGTCGTAAAGTACATCCGAGAAGGCACATTGTCCTTTCTTGGTATGGCATGCACCACAAGCTATACAGCCACGAACAGGTTGATTACCAATATTTACCGTGATTGTTTCCAAGCCTTCTGCTTCTAATGTTTTTGCCACCTCCGCCAGCGCAATACTGGTATTGCCATTCGCACGCGGACTGCCGTTAATAAGTAATACTCTCATGTCACAATATTTTTAATGCTGCAAAGGTAATAAAAATTTTGGGAATATGCAAAAGAAAAGTAGAAATTACAATGATTTTTTATTGTACAAATCATGCAGTAGCATAATAGAAAAGCGCTTCGCGCCATCGGTATTTAAATGCGTAGCATTCCAGAAATCTTCTTCATTCCCCCACTTTTGATAATCTACAAACCGTACACAATTATGCTCTTGTGCCATAGAACGCATCACTTGTTCCATCAATAAAATCTGCTCCATGGGCATACCAGAACGATAGTCTGGCAACATTGGCATTGCTACCAAATATAGCAGCACATCTCTATTTTCACACAACTCAGCTAACCGATGCAGCCACTCTATATTCTCTGTCACATAAGGTATTGAACTCTTTCCCACAAAACGGTCATTAGCTATTAGTGATTGCGTCTCTTTCCAATCAATAGGACGATTAAGCATCGTATGTCCCAATCGCTGACCCAAAGAATCGCATTGTACCATATCCGTATTGAGCAAGTATTTCACACACTTCTTTACCAAGAGTTCCAAATTAAAGCACTCAAAACTATATTTACTAATAGGCCATCGAGGATAGATATCCATATAGATTGTGTAGTATGCGCGCCTATTGCTTGAACTAACCATCTGCAATGAACTATATGAAACAGGTAATACAACCATTTTCAGTGAATCCATCGCGGGTAAATACTTGACTAACAACCTATAATCATCTTCAAAGCATTGACTTGAATTGGCCAAATTGAATGCTGAAGGCAATATTTCTGCATCAATACCATCGTAAGCACAAGAATGACCTAACACCAAAGTGCAGATAGAATCTGCATAACGCTCCATATATGCTCGTTTGTAGGTATATGAATTAGGAATACGCTCTACCACAAGTTCTAAAATAATAGCTCCCAAAAAAATAGGAAGAACATACAACAATATTTTACACAAAAAACGACGCATCAGAACTGAAAATATATAAAGTCCACATCTTGTCCAGCGAACCACCATATAGCCACCAACAATCCATAATATAGCCACCAACGATTAGGCAATCGTTTCGTCCATTCTATAATCAGCATTACTATAATCGCTGCTATTGTAGCCCAAAGTAATAGTGAGTTCTCTACCACAGGCAGTGTAAAAAAACTTAATTGCCAAATACCCGAAAAATAATCCCAACAACTTGCCATATCTGACGCACGAAAGAAAATCCAACCTATAACTACCAACACAAAAGTCAATAGCATACGAGGAATATCTGTCCATTGTCGCTCATCATCCATAAAACGGCGATTTTTATTCATCATCAATAGTGGCACAAATAGCAATGCATGGTATGCACCCCATAGTACAAATGTCCAATTCGCGCCATGCCAAAAACCCGATAGAAGAAATATCACGAAAGTATTGCGGACTGTAATCCATTTGATATACCTTGCCGCTCGCTGCTCACCTTTAGCCTTTAGCCGCTCAGGCACAACGGGTCTGCTTCCGCCCAACGGAATATACACATAATCCCTAAACCAAGTCGTTAGCGATATATGCCACCTACGCCAGAACTCTGCTATATCGCGCGAGAAGTAAGGTACATTAAAGTTGCGCATCAGCTTGATTCCAAACAGTTTAGCCGTACCAATCGCTATGTCTGAATAACCAGAAAAGTCACCATAAATCTGGAATGTAAAGAGCACAGCAGCCAAGACTAATGTACTACCCGATTGGGTAGTAATATCTGCAAAGACAGTATCTACATAAGCGGCACAATTATCTGCTACAACAATTTTCTTGAATAATCCCCACAAAATCTGTCGCATACCGTCCACTGCTTGGGTATAATCAAAGTGGCGTTTGCGTTGGAACTGAGGCAACAGATTAGTTGCACGCTCAATAGGTCCTGCCACCAACTGCGGGAAGAAACTGAGAAAGGCAGTAAAAGCCACAATATCGTGGGTGGGTTGTATTTGCTTGCGGTAAACATCAATTGAATAGGATAATGCTTGGAAGGTATAGAAACTTATACCAACAGGCAAAATCAAGTGCAACAGTAGAAAATCTGACTCTATACCAAATAGTTGTGCAAACTGCATAGCAAAAAAGTCGTAGTATTTATATACTCCTAATATGCCAAGATTTACTACGATATTAGCAATCATTACGGCTTTCTTTCCGCGCTGTGTATGTGCTTTCTCAATACCGATGCCACTTAGGAACGAGAGAATGGTCGTGATAGCAATCAGTATCAAGAATCGCCAATCCCACCAACCATAGAAGATGTAACTGGCAACGACAACGAAGAGGTTTTGCCATAGTAGTTGTTTTTTGCATTTACGAATCGCATAGTCAAAAACAAACCAATAAAGCAAAAATACTATCGGAAGAAATATTAAAAACTCAAAAGAGTTAAAAAGCATACAATTGTAATTACTATCTATCGGACATGCAAAGGTACTAAAAAAAACGCACATGTGCAAGAGCACTGTGCGTTTTCATTGCTTTTCTGTAGTTTATTACACCATCAACGCACCTACAAGTGCCAAAATAGCGTAGAACTCAGGGAGAGCAGCGTAGATCATGGTGTTGGTTTGTACATCGTGACCTGCAGCGATACCTGCGATACCATTAGCACAAACTTGACCTTGACGGATACCAGAGAACAGGCATACCAAACCTACTGCCAAACCTACTGCAAAGAGTTTAAAACCATCCACAGCAAAATCTTTGCCTAGCAAATTCCACATCAAGAATGCTACGAAACCGTACAAACCTTGAGTAGCAGGAAGAGCAGACAAAATCATGTAGCTACTACCTTTTTCTTTGTTCTTCTTCAAAGCACCCTCTGCTGCATTAGCAGCAATAGTAGTACCATAAGCAGAACCAATTCCAGCGAGACCTAACATCAAGCCCCAGCCGAGATAACCTAAAAGTTCATTCATAATTGTTTAATTGTTTAATTTTTTATTTAGTTTATTAATTTTGATTCGGGATTCAGAAGTCGAGATTCAGGAATCGGGACTCCTTGTCATTTTTTCTATTATTTCTTAAATGGCTGATATAGAGTACCTTTACCTTCGTAACCAGAGTTTTTAAAATACTCTACAAAAGTCAAACGCAATGGATGAACAAATGCGCCAAGTGCTGACATTGCAAGGTTAAGAGCATGTCCAAAAATCACTATCAAAGCAAAGGGTAACCATGTAATTATGTTATCTCCAAGCACCATAGAACCAAGGTTGTTGAACGCTGCACCCAACATACCACCTGCCAAACCAAGGGCATACAGACGGATATAGGAGAGTACATCACCCAAGATACCAGTGGCCATATTGTAGGTATCCCACAAACCAGCACCGATGTTAATCAATGGGTTACGACCTGGGGTGTTGAAGATATAGATTGCCAAAGCTGATACTGTACCTACAGCGATAATCGCCCATTTGAAGAGTGCTGCTGGCAATACGGTCATACCGAGGATAGCCACCAACAAACCACCTACGATGAGCAACAACCAACCCCAAGTAGCGATATTCTCCTTGAAGCCAAATTGCTTGGTATAGCAAATGGCTTTCACCACCATCGCCAAACAGATATGGAACACACCAATGCAAAGTGCTAATACCATTTGGATATCGTAGCCCATCACCTCGCCTTTGATCATTACTGATTTCAATGCTTGTGGCATCCACTCCGCGTTGTAGAGGTCAATACCCATGAATGTGCCAAGGAAGAATCCTACTACCGTAGTACCCACACCCAATACGGTGATGATAGGGCCAAGACCGTCAAACATCTCAATATTGAGTTTCTTCTTTGCAATCAGCAAACCGATGATAATAAGCAAGATACCATATCCACAGTCGCCCATACACATCGCGAAGAACAAGAGGAAGAATGGTGCCAAAATTGGTGTAGGATCAAACTCACCATAGTTAGGCCAACCATACATACCGGTCAGACTCTCAAAGAGTTGGGTAAACTTGTTATTGCGCAGTTTGATAGGCGTATTGTCCTCTGCTGTTGGATCTTCGGCTTGGTAATATACCTCTTGCTTTTGGAGCATAGCGTCCAATGCAGCCACTTGGTCGATTGGGCAGAAACCCTCCAGCACCTTCAAACTACCATCTGCTTCAGATGCGGTATTGAGTGTAACTCGCTTCCAGTCAATCTGTTGTTGCAGTTCGTTGAGTTCGTTCTCCAATGCAGGGATATTCTCTTTTGCCCAAAGTTCGATGCGTGCATTTTGCGCTACGAGCAAGCCATTCAAGCCCTCTACATCCTTCTGCAAGTCAGCAGCAGACTTCTGGTTGATGTATTGCTCTTGGCAAACACTTGCCTCATCGCCTAATAACCTCATCGCCTCATCGCCTGACGAAGTCACCTGTACAAAGTACACCATAGCCCCTTGCTCTGCAACCACAATCCCCCACTCTTCTTGGAAGAGTTTCTTTGGGCATGTAAAATAGCGCAGGGTATAACCAGCGGCTTTGAGTTGCTCCATGCGCTCAGCAGAGAAATCCCCCCAAACCGCCATCTTGTCAGCTTCTTTTTGGGTAGCTACGATGCGTTGTTCAAGTGCTGCTTTCTCTTGCAGCAATTGATCAGGAGCACTTTGTGCAATGAGTTTGCGAGCGTTATCCGCCTTAGCCAGCAGTTCTTGCAAGTGTGCATCATCTGCCATGCCAGCGGCTTTCTCGGTCACATGCACTACGCCCAAGTCGCGCAGTTGTTCGAGGAAAGCCTCGTACTCACGATGGAACACCAAGAAGGTGTATTTCTTCATTTGTGTAATCATGCTTGTACCCCCTTTCCTTCTTTCTTAGCCAACTCCTCTGCCATGCGTGCCTCTGCCTCGCGTTTGGATTTTACAATCTTTTGCGATGACTTGCTCAGGTTCTCCTCATCTTCCATAAACCGTTTGATCTTACGGATAGCATCTTGGAAACCGGGTATTTGCACTTTCTCGAAGAGGTTCACCTTTTGGGTGGTTTTCTTGCGAGCGTAGTCCAGAAGTTCCACCTTGCGGCGCACAAACTCCTGACGAATACCTACATCGGCAATGGCTTTGAGTTGGTTGAAACCGTCTGCAAACCATTTAGGAGAAGAGAAGATGCTAAACTCCTTAGTGCTATACACCACCTCTTCCAATACGGGTACGCGTACGCCTGCGATCTTCTTGATTGACATGCGCACATCGTCCACATGGATGAGACTCGTGTCAAACTCACCCCAGAGTGCTAACATCTGATCGTAGTCTTTGATACGGCGGTCCACCTCCTCATCCAGCGCCTTGATCTCGTCCTTAGCTCGCTTCACTTCAAGTCGGAGAGCCAAGTCGGAGGCCAAGCGGTCTTAGGAAG
>JAZNRY010000115.1:0-12782 GCA_045590995.1 Paludibacteraceae bacterium
ATGATGGGCTTCCTCGGTATTGGTAATAATCCAATGGTAGGTTGCACCGTAGCTTGCGCTGTGAATGTAGCGCTGGCATTGAGCAAGTAATTGATTATCCGGGAACTGGCTACTGGGAATCGGCAACTGGCGACTGGTAACCAGCGACCATTATTTGGTATAAAAAAAAATCGCTCACTTCGATTGAAGTGGGCGATTTTCTTATTATCTATAGCCCGATGGGATAAGCTTCGGCTCTATTTCTGCTTCACCCAAATGAGTTTGCTCGTGTCATAACCACGGCGATCGGCTTCGGCAAGAATAAGTGCTTTAGTAGCCTCTTCTAACTCTGGTGTGCGGGACAAAATCCACAGGTACTTGCTGTTGCTACCACCGACCAATACATATTGGTAGTCTGCATCTAATAGCATAATACGATAGTCGCTGAAAAACGGACCAAAGAAAGAAACGCGCAAAAGTCCAGGCACATTGGTAATCTTAGCAATACCCTTAGCATCCTTGGCACGACCATCTTTAATACCAGTGTTTAGTACATCAATCTTGCCATCGTCGCGCAGTGAGTAATGCGCCATAGCATATTCCAAACCACGCTCGAACGAATGATCAAATCGAGCAATTTCGTACCAGTAGCCCAAATAGCGATTGAGATCTACAGATTTCACGGTGGAGTTATCCACCTCAGCAGAATTACATCCTGCGAAAATACTGGCTAAAAAAGCCACACAGAAAATCTTTTTCATAGTTGTTAAGGTTTTAATAAGTTAATATAAATCCCCCGCGGGGTTGTCGGTCGTTAATATACTACAAATCTTGATATATGTATTGCATAAACGGCACACTGGCAGCCATATGCGAACCATAATGTCCCAAATCGTAACTAACACGCGAATCATCAGGCATTTCTACCATTAGATTTTCGCTATTTACCAAAGGCACCACTTCATCATCCACGCTGTGCAAGAAATATGCAGGACATTGCAGGTCGTATCCCACATTGCTATTCCACAGCAGTATTTCATACAGCATCTCCGCCAGAGGATTTTCCGAATCCAATGCCTTAGATGTCATCAATTCAGTTAAAACAGTAGAACCCATCAACTGGTTGATTTGACTTACCGTGTATTCTTTTGACAATACCCAATCTTCATAGTGAGATAGCAATGGTTCAAGGAAAAAGTCCTCCAATTCAAATCCCATATCATACGCATCACTTAATCCCATTACAATCAGCGGTATAGCCGCTGGGATACCCATCGTGTCACGCTCTACGCTATAGAGATATGTTGCGGCAGGGTCATACGGACCTGCACCTGCATATAGCTTGCGTATAGTCCAGTTTATTCCGTTTCCACTTTTCAGTGTGTCATTTTCACTTTGAATCTCTTCCATCATTCGCGCTACACCCAATGCTACTGCTCCGCCTTGCGAATACCCCGAAATAACCACATCTAATGGATACGAATAGCCATAATGAGCCAATAAAGCAGGCATACAATTCAACAAATCCACTGCTGTTTGTGCTGCACTTCGCCAATGCAGATAAGGATGTATCTCATTACGCGATAAACCATATCCCACATAATCAGGCATGATGACTGCATAACCCTTCATCGCAAAAACGCTCTCCATAGATAGCATATTGCTTGGTGCCTCTACATCTGAAGTTATAGTATAGTGATTAGCAATCACTATTCCATTGAGATAGCGACATTTCGGCAAATACACACGCCCTGATACAAGTAGCGAGTCACCTTGTGGCGTTTGGCTCCAATATGCCACAGGGAAAGTGACATAATGTCTGTGAGTAAAACGATACAATTTTACCATCAATTTATACACACTCTCATCAGAGAATTGCTGGCGCTGCAACTGCTTCTTAGTGTTTTGCCACATCACATCGCCGTTCAAAGCAGAGCGCACCATATCGCCACCACAATCTTTGTTGGGAATAGCGGGCAATGCTGCTGTGTCCAATGGACTAAGCATTACATAGTCTTGGGCTCGCAATGCCATCGTAGCGCAAAGGGCAAAAGCACAGATTAAAATAGTAGACTTGCATTTCATTGTCGTAAAAATTAGTTAAGGTTGATAGATTTAATATGGTTGGTTTGTTTAAAGAAATACAAAAACCGTGCAAAAGTTGTGAATAAATTTTCGTATTTGCAAAAAATGTTGTACTTTTGTACGCAAATTATTAACTTTTATATGAAATATCCTATCCTTTTTATGAGCATTGCAGTTATACTGACTGCTTGCCAAACAAAGACACAGACAGCAATGATTAGTGAACCAACCATTCAACAAGCAGTGAGTAATGTATTAGCAGCGCACTCCGAAGCGGACTCCAGTATGGTTGAACGCGGTGCGGTGCAGGTCGCTGCGTTGTGGCGAGAAAGTGATGGCACAGGGGAAGACTATTTGACATTTATCACAAACTCGTATGCAGGTACTGACGAAGCTAAAAAGCAACTTTATGATCGCATGGCTTTCATTTTGGAGCAATGTAGACAGAGTGCCGACATGCTCAATAACACCCTACAAGAGCCAACAACCCTGTTAGGCAAAGGGGAACCCACACAAATCGATTGGATCATCAGCGGATATAGTCCGATGGCGCATTTCGCCGAAGATATGTTTGCCAATAAGATTGCCCATATCTGCGTGCTGAATTTCCCACACTTCTCGCTCGAAGAGAAAAATACTTTGGGTAAGGATTGGACACGCCAGGAATGGGCATACGCTCGTTTGGGCGATGTGTTCAGCAGTCGTGTGCCAGGCCATGTGGTAGCCAACTACTCGCAAGCACTCAGCGAAGCAGAGAACTATATCGCTGGCTACAATATCATGATGCACTGTCTGCGCAACGAGCAAGGCGAGCAACTATGGCAAGAACCCATGGCTTTGCTCTCGCACTGGAACCTGCGCGATGAACTCAAATCAAACTATGTGGATGTGCCTAATGCCCGCGAGAAACAAGAGATGATTTACCAAGTGATGCTACGCATTATTCGCCAAGAGATACCCGCAGTGGTGGTGAACAACGACAAACTGCTATGGTGCCCTACTACCAACATTGTGAGTGGTAATCCTGACTCAGACATCAAACTCAAAGTAGATATAAGCCGCGAACCCGATACGCGTTATCAGCAAATCATCAACATCTTCCATGCTGCGCAGCAAATCGACACCTATCGAGGTGATGCTCCTACACATGTATTGCGCACCTTCAACGAAGACTTGCAAATACCTTTTGATGAGATTGAATCGCTCTTCACTCAACTCGTTCAATCGGATGAGGTGAAGCAAGTAGCAACTATCATTCGTGAGCGTTTAGGTCGTGACCTTCGTCCATACGATATTTGGTACGATGGATTCAAGAGCCGCAGCAGTATTTCCGAAGATGTACTGACCGCAGAAACACAAAAGCGTTATCCCGACGCCTATGCCTTCGAAAAAGACATGCCACGCATGCTGATGGACTTGGGTTTTGCCAGTGACAAGGCGAACGCAATCGCATCGCATATTGTAGTAGAAGCCGCTCGTGGTTCGGGTCACGCTCGTCCATGCGTGGGCAGAGAGCAGCCCGCACGCCTACGCACGCGCGTAAGTAATAAAGGTATGGACTACAAGGGCTACAACATCGCCGTGCATGAGTTTGGACACAATGTAGAAGAGGTGATTTCGCTCTATGATATTGACTATTACACGCTCGCGGGCATTCCCAACACAGGATTCACCGAGGCAAGCGCCTTCCTCTTCCAAGAGCGCGACCTACAATTGCTACACCATTCTACACAATCGCAGCCTCATGCAGACCAACTGTTTGACCTTATTTGGGGCATGTACGAGATCATGGGTGTCAGTCTGGTGGACATGCGCATGTGGCAATGGCTATACGCTAACCCAAAAGCCACAGCCGCTGACCTACGCGAAGCGGTAATCCGTATCGCCAGCGAGGTGTGGAACCAGTATTACGCTCCTGTCTTAGGCGAAAAAGATAGTCCATTATTAGCGATCTACTCGCATATGATAGGCTACGCCTTGTACCTGCCTGCCTACCCTATTGGCAACCTCGTTCAATATCAATTAGAGGAGCATTTAGCCCAATGCAAAACTGCCCAAGAATGGGCACAAGAATACACCCGTATCTATCAACAGGGTTGTCTCACTCCCGATGCATGGATGCGCGGGGCAGTAGGCAGCCCCATGAGCGTTGAACCCATACTCAACGCCGTGCGCGAGGCACTGAGATAAAATAGGAGGCGGGCATCACCCGCCTCTTATTATTTTGTATATCAAATACTTAAATCAGTTCTTTAACAAAATAGGCAATCATCACACCGCAGCAGATCACCTTAACCAATGTACCAGCTAACAAACCTATAAACGAACCAAAACCTGCGCGCAAAGCACGGTTGAAGTTCGTGTTTTGAGGTTGCCCTATCGTGTTTTGCGGATGACGATTGAAATAAATCAACTCTCCCACTACTGCACCAATAAAGGGACCTATAATAATGCCCAGTGGTCCCATCAAAAAGCCAACAAACAAACCAATCGTACTGCCCCATACACCATATTTAGTGCCGCCAAATTTCTTGGTACCCCACGCAGGAATAAAGTAGTCAAGTATTTGAATAACAACAACTACCACTCCCCACACAACAAGAAATTGCCACGAGAACTGTACGCGTTCCGTCCAATGCAAGAGTAGCAACCCCAGATACGACAACGGCACGCCTGGCACTACGGGTGCCACACAGCCGACAAGCCCCAACAACAGGCATATCGCACCTAATACGATGAGAAGAATATCCATATTAGAACTGTACTTGTGGTGCTTTATCTGCACCGTCGTTTGCCTCAAAATACGGACGTTTCTCCGCGTTCATCGCATTAGCGATAAGGTTGGTTGGAAAACGGCGAATCATCGTATTGAACTGGCGAGCCATTTCGTTGAAGTTATTGCGAGCCACTGTGATACGATTCTCTGTGCCCTCTAATTGCGATTGCAGAGCAGCGAAGTTTTGACTGGCTTTCAAGTCAGGATAGTTCTCCGAGATAGCCATCAGTCTGCCTAATGCTTGGCTGAGTTCGCCTTGCGCAGCTTGAAAAGCCGCAATCTGCTCTGCGGTTGCGTTGGTAGGATCCACAACCACCTGTGTCGCTTTCGCGCGAGCAGCTATCACGCCTTCGAGTGTTGCGCTCTCATGCGCAGCATAACCTTTCACGGTTTCAACAAGGTTGGGTATCAAATCTGCACGACGCTGATATTGATTTTCCACTTGCGACCAAGCAGTGTTCACATTCTCTTCTGCGGTAATAATAGCGTTATAACGATCAACGCCCCAAATGATTACGATTGCCAGCACTCCAAGTACCACAATCCATGTTAAAGTCTTTTTGTTCATATATTGCTTTGTTTAATATAGTTTAGCATTGTGTAAAATAGTTAGCGTTGTGATTCAGAACTTACCTCCTGCGCCCCCACCAAAAGTGCTACCTCCGCCGAATCCACCACCAAAACTACCTCCACCAAAGCCACCACGCGAAGTTCCTCCTCCGAGCACTACTGTAGGTATTTCTTTGGGGATGATATAGGTCTTTTGCTCCTGATGTCCGCAATGTTTGCAACAATAACTACGCACGCCCAAACCCTCTTTGCGCGTGGTAGCACGATTAATAATCTGCTCACTCGTTTTTCTCAAACTGCGTTTGCCGCATTTCGGGCATTTCTTAGGCAGCAGAAGCAGTACGATAATCAGCGCAAAGATGATGCAAGGGACACCCACAAAATAAAACAACTCCATCCACACATTTTCCTCGGATTCATCGGCATAATGATAGCGATTGGTGGCAGATGTCATTTGGCGCAATTCCTCTGGGGCTGCGCCATCAGTACATACCTCATATATGCGCAACGCGCCTAATGCCATGGCATCCGAATAATCCGCATTGCGGAGCGGCTGCATCATTGTTTCATGTATGATGCTATGGCAAACGGCATCCGTCATCACCCCCTCAATGCCGCCACCTGTCATAATACGCACATCGCGCGAATCCACGGCAAGGAACAACAGCACACCCGTATTCTTACCCTCTTTGCCGATTCCCCAACGCTGAAAAACCTCGTAACAGAAGTCAAAAGCCTCCATTTCACCGATACTATTCACTGCCACCACGCATAGTTCCACCTGCGTTGAATCCTCCAATTGGCGAGCCAAACGGTTGAGTAGCACCACATCGCTACTTGCCACGATTTCATCGGGATTACAAACATAATTACCCCTATCTTGCACCTTTGGGTTAGGCAAAGAAGTAGGCGTATATACCATGGCTTGCACAAGAACAGCAAGCAAAGAGAATACAAAAAGCAGGTTTAGCCGTTTCATTGTTGTGTACATATCGGCAGCAAAGGTAGTATATTTTTTGCGAATATGCAAGAAAATATAAATTGAAAATGCTTTTTTATCTATTATTTTTGCCTATATGTATTTTTTTTTGTAATTTTGCACGCTTATTTGTGCATTGCGCATGTAACAATACATATATTACACAGAATGAAGATTGCATTAATTGGATACGGCAAAATGGGACATATCATCCACTCCATCGCTCTGGAGCGTGGACATGAGGTGGTGTGTATCATCGATCAGGATAACCTCGGTGATTTTGATTCAGAGGCCTTTGCTTCAGCGGATGTAGCTATTGAGTTTACCACCCCGCACACTGCGGAGCAAAACATCCGCCGCGCTTGGGCTGCGGGAGTACCTGTGGTCTGCGGCACAACGGGTTGGGAGATTGAGGCGACGAGGCGAGAGGCGACAAGGCGAGAGGCGGGGTTCATGTGGTCGTCCAACTACAGCATTGGCGTGAATATCCTCTTTGCGCTCAATCGTCAATTGGCAAAATTCATGGAGGCATATCCCAATTATACGCCTCACATGACCGAAGTGCACCATATTCACAAACTCGATGCGCCCAGCGGCACCGCCAAGACATTGCAAGAGGCCATCGGCGAGGAGCGATTGCCTATAGCAGATGTCGAGTCTATTCGAGAGGGCGAAGTACCTGGTATTCACACGGTTGTGTGGGATAGCGAAGTGGACACTATCACTATTAGCCACTCCGCCAAATCGCGCAAAGGATTTGCTCTTGGGGCTGTCATTGCCGCTGAATGGATGAATGGCAAGACAGGTTGGCATGATTTCACCGAAGTAATTCTTAGTTAAACACATACAAATATAGATGATGAAAACTTTTCAAGATAGAATCAAAGATGTGACCACCAAAGGGTGGATTTCTTGCGGTGTATGGTGCACCATTTACATCGCTTTTGTCGTTTGGGTAGCATGGGGCGACTGGGCAAGTCTCGGTTGGCTCGTACTTATGCCTATCATTGCCGACATGTTTACTACCAAATACATCCCTTGGAATTGGTGGAAGAAGTACAAAACAACCAACACCACGCTCTACACCATCTGCTCGTGGATAGACGCCATCGTTTTTGCGTTGGTAGCGGTGTATTTCATCAATGTGTATATCTTCCAAAACTACCAAATACCCACCTCTTCACTCGAAAAAACTTTGCGCGTGGGCGATTTCCTCTGCGTAAACAAGATGGCATACGGTGCCCGCGTGCCTAACACGCCACTCTCTATGCCACTCGTACAACACACCTTCCCATGGGGCGGAAAGAGCTATATTGAGAACCCACAATGGGAGTATAGACGCCTCCGTGGTTGGGACAAAGTAGAGAAAGGCGATATTGTGGTGTTCAATTTCCCTACGGGTGACACCGTTTGCACCAAGATGCAGAACCCCGACTACTACACCCTCTGCCACTACTATGGCAAGCGCACGGTGGAGAACCGCAAGGATGTATTTGGAGAGATTGTCGTTCGCCCTGTGGACCGCCGCGAGAATTATGTGAAGCGTTGCGTGGGAACACCAGGCGACTCACTGCAAATCATAGATAATGTAATCTATATCGATGGCGTGAAAGAACCCGTACATCCATATTTGCAATACAATTATATTGTCCAAACCGATGGTCATGTATTGGGTAATAGTTATCTGAGCAAACTCGGCATCTCCAAAGAAGACCGCGAGAGCAATGGCAATGGGCTCTATCGCCTACCTTTGACCGCAGCCATGAAAGCCGAACTCGAGAAGAACCCTCATGTACTGAGTATCACAGTCGAGCCAGAAGACCAAGGCGGCGAGGTGTATCCATTGGGGCATAACTCGTGGACACGCGATAACTACGGACCTATCTATATCCCAGCCAAAGGCGATACGCTTATGATTACCGAGGAGAACTTCCACCTCTACAAACGCATTGCCGATGCCTACGAGTTCAAGCCTATGAAAGTAGGCGAACCCTATGTCTTCGAGATGGATTATTATTGGATGATGGGCGACAACCGCCACAAGTCTGCCGATAGTCGCTATTGGGGATTTGTGCCAGAAGATCATATCGTAGGCCGCCCAATGTTCGTTTGGCTCAGCATCGAGAAAGACAATCCTTGGGGCAAAGGACATATCCGTTGGAATCGAATCGGATTGAGCAATTTTGAGTAATCATTAGGATGCTGGATGTCGAACGCCAGATGCTAAGAATGATTTTACCAACGACATATATGGGTTCTGTGGAATGGTATCGCCAGTTTTTGGCGAATCCATCGGCAGTGCAGATTGAGGTGATGGAGAGTTTTCCCAAACAAACCTACCGCAATCGTTGCACCATCACCACGCCCGATGGTCCGCTAACTTTAAGCGTACCCGTCAAGCGTGCTGATAGCAAACAACTCACCCGCGATGTGGAGATCAGCTATCAACAGCGCTGGCAACACCAACATTGGATTACCCTCGTGAGTGCTTACAAACGCACACCCTACTTCGATTATTACGCCGATTTCTTCCGTCCTTTCTACGAACAAGAAACACGCTTTTTAGTCGATTTCAACGAGAAAATTCACGAAGTAATTGTCGATTTGATGAAAAACAACGCGACGGTAGCTATAAAAAAAGACAACATAAACAACCTCTGCGCGGCGCCAACATTGCGCCTTGCCAAGACCACCGACTGGCAAGGATTGGATTTAGGACCTTGCTTCGGCAACGGACAAAGCATATTGGACACATTATTTGAATATGGTCCTGAGACCATTATGAAGATATGAATATAGATTGGAATAAACTGACATTTCACTATACCGAGACGGACTATATCGTTCGTGCGGCATGCAAGAATGGCGTATGGGAGCAGCCCTATGCCACACGCGACAAGATGATTCCTATCCATGCCGCAGCCACGGGGCTGCATTATGGACAAGAGTGTTTCGAAGGACTCAAGGCCTTTCGTGGCATCGACGGCAAAGTGCGCATCTTCCGCATGGAGGAAAACGCCAAACGCATGTACCACTCCGCCGAAGGACTACTGATGACACCTGTACCCGTTGAACTCTTTTGCGAAGCTATTTTGCTGGCATTGGAGAAGAATATCGCTTTCCTTCCTCCCTACGAGACTGGTGCCACTCTCTATTTCCGCCCGTTATTGGTCGCCACAACGCCCGATATTAGCGTTGGACCCGGCAAAGATTGCGAGTTTGTAGTCATTCCTACCCCCATCGGTCCCTACTTCCCTAACGGCTTCAAAGGTATGCCTGCCATGGTCAATCGCTCTGTTGATCGTGCCGCATCGCAAGGCACGGGTTGCTGGAAAGTCGGTGGCAACTATGCAGCCTCCTTTCGTGCCAGCGAAGCCGCGCACGCCATAGGCTATGAGTGCATGTTCACCGATGCCAAAACGCATAAGTATATTGACGAGTGCACGGCATCTAATTTCATAGGTATAAGGCGAATAGGCGATAAGGCGAAAGACGAAAGGCAGGAATACCTCACCCCACGCAGTAGCGCCATCTTACCCAGTATCACCAACGATTCGCTGATGACATTGGCAAAGGAGATGGGCATGAAGGTCACTCGCCGTAAGATTCATGTCGAGGAACTGGCAGATATGCAGGAAGCCGCTGCATGCGGAACCGCATGCGTGATTTCACCTTTGACCAAAGTCTTCGATCCCGACAATAATATCACCTACTCCTTCGGCGACAAACCAGGCCATGTATTGACCAAACTCTACCACGCTCTGCAAGACATCCAGTACGGTAGAGTAGAAGACAAACACGGTTGGTGTCTGATTGTAGAATAGTATTCGGATTATTCCTGCGTTCTCGCAGTCTATTATGTGTACGGCGGTAGTCCGCCGTGTATATCTTTGCCCTAAAAAAGCACTTTTATTAAGATTCTGTTCCTTTGTACCTTGTATTTAAGCGCACTATTAAAGACCAACGAAGAACCAAAGAAGAACCAAGGAACGACCTAAGAACTCCCAACCACCAAAAAGTGCTGTTTATTAAGATTGCCGTCTCTTTTCCATCTCTTGTACCTTGCCTCATTCCACCGAGAGAACTCCGTGAAGAAGTGCCTTGAATGGCACTTCGAGTATTGCGCCCGAAAAGTCCCCACTTTGAGGATTGAGCGCAATACATAGAATGGCGCGACCCTTGCGGTCACGCAGCCGTATGGCTAAAGGGTAGTGCCGTACAGGGTAGGCACGACCGCCAATGGTATGAAGTATTGGAATATTGATTCCTGAAAAAGTTGTCTCCCTTCCTAAAAAGGTTGGCTCAACACCTAACAAAATTTATTACATTCCTAAAATACTTGTCTAATTGTGCACTTTGCGCGCATTCTTGCGCATACTTAATTTCCTACTGGTTTAGTTCTCGCGGTTTTCACCGCGAGAAATCCTACACTTTCCACAAAAAAATTGCAAAAAAAATGCTACACCCTTGCATAGTTCAAAAAATTATTGTAATTTTGCACCCGAAAGTTCAACGCCGGGGTTAGGGGGGTGGGAAGTGTCCCCTCTCGGAAAGCCAACTTGTATGACAAAAGACCCCAGTCGTGGCTTTCAAGACATATTAAAAAAGGCGTTTATTGACGCTTTGTTCTGACGATTCGAAATCTCGCAAATTTCATATTGTGTTCAGGACTTAGCAACGGTAGATGTCCTACGGGATATAGATTATCCTCCTTGTGCCTATTGGTGTGGTACACCTTTTGCGTATATGCGTATGCGCACACGCGTACCTTAACTATGTAGCACGAGAGTATATTTTATATTCGGCGTGGGCTTCGCGTTGTCGGTCTAACACAATGGGCAATGCGAGAGCCTCGAATCGTGGAACGGCAACAGTCGGACTCCACGCTTTTTTTGTATGTCTATTTACCTAAATAACAATCTGCATAGCAGGGAGTTCCTATGCAAACAAAAACTTAAGTTTTATGTCAAACAAAAAACAAAACGAAGAACTTCAATCGCGTAGAGAGTTCTTCAAAAAAGCCGCAAAAGCTGCATTGCCTGTGGTTGGTGCGATGGTGATGAGCTCTATCCCATTTGTAAAAGCAGGTGCTGCTTATTGTTCAGGTTGCCAAAATGATTGTACAAATGGATGTCGTGGAGGGTGTCATAGAAGTTGTGGCTCTAGTTGCGCTTTAAATTGCAAAGGAAGTTCTAGTATGAACTATAGTGGTTCTTGTGATGGATGTAAATACGCTTGCGGTGGGTGTACAGGATATTGCTCTGGCAGTTGTTCTGGTAGTTGCTCTGGAACATCTTATACCGTTTAAAACCCAAATCTACAAGAGGGAGTGTTGACTTAACACTTTCCTCTTGCTTTGCATTTTAGTTACTATGCTACAAATTAAGAATCAAAACAAATCATGGCAAGAAGGACGGGCTAAGTTCATAACTTTTATTGTTACCAAAGATTGTCAACTTGCATGCAAGTATTGTTACTTGGTAGGCAAGAACGAAAAGGAACGTATGTCCTTTGAAATAGCAAAGAAGGCGATAGATTACATTCTGGATCAAAAAGATAATCCTAATTTCTCACATCAATCGGTTGCATGGGATTTTATAGGCGGAGAACCATTCCTTGAAATCGATTTGATAGACAAGATATGTGACTATATCAAACAAGAACTTTTCCGTCGCAATCACCATTGGTTCAATTCTTATCGATTTGCCTTTTCAACTAATGGAATTAATTATGATAGTGAAAAAGTGCAAAATTTTATAAGAAAAAATCACGAACATCTTAGTATTGGTATTACTATTGACGGTACCCGTCGTAAGCATGACCTAAATCGTATTTGGAAAGGCGATGGTCCTGAACGCGGTTCCTATGACGATGTTGTACGCAATATCCCATTATGGCAAAAACAGTTCCCTGGAGATGGTACAAAAGTAACTATTTCCTCGGCTGATATTCCCTATATTTGTGAGTCGGTATTACACTTATACGATTTGGGGATTCATGTAGTCAATATCAACTGTGTTTTTGAAGATGTATGGACAGAAGGCGACGATATTCGTTTCGAAGAACAACTAATGCAACTTGCAGATGCAATTATTGATAAAGAACTCTACAAGGACTATGCTTGCTCATTCTTTACAGAGAACATGGGTAAACCTATGGATTGCAAGTATCAAAATCAAAACTGGTGCGGAGCTGGCAAGATGTTAGCGGTTGATGCTGCTGGCAATTTCTATCCTTGTACCCGTTTTGCCCAATATTCGCTACGCGATAAAGAGGCATGGATTATCGGTAATATCTACGATGGCATTGACAATAACAAACTCCGTCCGTTCCTCACACTCGACCGTTGTACACAGTCCTTACCCGAGTGTATAGATTGTGAGGTAGCAGAAG
>JAZNRY010000116.1:0-36160 GCA_045590995.1 Paludibacteraceae bacterium
TCCGACAAAAAAAGAAGACTCTGCTTGTTCACAAAGTCTTCTATATGTCATAGTTTCTTTATTCAATTCTTTGGCTTTCACTCGCTATCCCGTTTTGTCCTTTTTAGAGGATTTTAGGATGAGAAGGTTTGACCTTTAACATAGAACAACTTTGCAGATAGATTGTACTACTTAAGTAAAACTCTAGCAATACCAAAATTAAAATTTATTTCTTCGACAAACTGAAAGTTTTAATTGTTTAGTTGAACGATATACCATTTTGGGCGTGTCGGTCAACTAAAAACATAACATCAACCTCATATTCTATTTATCTTTCTTTACATAATGTCCGTCTTTCAACCTTTTATCTACTTCTTTAGCAGAATATTTACCAGAATAATAATCATTGTTTGCTTGTATAAAATCAGAATCTGGTGGGACTTGTTTAGTATTAGACTCCTTTACTAACTGATATATTAACCAAACAATACCTGCTAAAATCCATAACCATTCCATCTTAATATACCTCCCTCCAATTTCTAGTTTTCTTTATTATACTGCTTTTCTTTCCGTTTTGCTAGTGAAAAACATAAATCTCTAGCCGTGTGCTTCATATCAGCACACTATGTATCTATTACATTTGTTCTTGTTGTTCCATTAATAAGTCCTGTAATAACTCTTTAAATTCTGTTGAACGATATACCATTTTGGGCGTGTCGGTCAACAAATATACAACAACTTTTGCAAGGTAGCAATATTTACAATATTATTCCTTCTTTCCGTTCTCAACTGGTACAAATTCAACATGTAGCTCACAACCTATACATTTTAATAATTCTTGCATATCGTCAAAAGTAACATGTTTTTTATTCAATTTCAAATTCAATCCCTGTTTGCTAATTCCTAAACTGTCAGCAACATATTGTTGTTTGATTCCTTTATCAATCAACACTTTTTTAAATTCTTTTATTATCATTTCATTATCTGTATATTTCATCATGTTTTATTTTGCTTCTCTTTCTGTTTTTTGTATTTTCCAATATATCACATCAATTTCATTTTGTGTTGAACGATATACCATTTTTGGCGTGTCGGTCAACATATGCATACTACTCATAAAACAACAAATACTATTACAATATTTTCAATACTACATACGCATTTTATAAAAATTTGTCTCTTTCAAGTTTTTCATCAATTGCCATTTTAATCCATTCATTGTTACTCTTTCCACTTTCCGCAATTGTTTTCTCAATTATTCTAACTTTCTCCATATCATCAGGCAAGTATTTTATTGCAAATACTTTGCACTTTGCTCCATACCTTTTTTGACTATCTTTATAATATGTTGATTTCTTTCCGTTCACATTTTCTGCCACTTTTCACAATCCTCCAAAACTCAAAAATAGAATGTAGCCTTGTAAGCCATTATACGCCCAATCTAACCATTTTGTTGAACGATGTACCTTTTTAGCGTGTCAGTCGACCTTATTTTCTAGTAAACATATTACCTATTAGCGCAAGAATACCTATTACAACACCCACAGGTGGACATATACCTACTATCCATATAAGTAATAACCATCCAAAAACTTCCATAATACTCTCCTACCAATCAGCTTTCTTTCCTGTTCTTTCTTCATATTCACGTCTAATTCTGTTATGAAACTCTTCTTGTTGCTTGCGAAATTCAATGTCTTCAGGTCTATTAAATACGTGTTTATATGGCTTATTATCTTTAATCTTCTCATTGATATATTTTCCACCTAAAATTGCTGCACTTAATAATTCCAAGAACACATTTGACCCCCACCTAATCTTTCTTTACATAATATCCATTTGTAACTCTTTTATTTGATTCTTTTGCGTCACACTTTCCTGTATTCAAGTCTATAAACGCCTGTCTATAATCTGTATTTGGAGGTGCTGGTTTTGTAGTTTCATCCTTAATTATTTGATACAACAACCATCCTAATCCCACAACAATAAGTAATCCGCCCATTTTCAAATCCTCCTTATCCTTTATATTTTTTGTTTGTATCAGTATATCTTAATCCATCCGTAGACCAATATGTTTTATCTCCTCTTCGTCTACACTCGTCTCTATATTGTTGATTGCCAATCTCTTCTTTGATAAGCGGTATACCGATAATTAAAATAAATAAAATAATAAACATATTCTATTCCTCCGATTTCTTTTATTTGATTACATTATACTACCGTTAGTGTCCCAATAAAAGGACTCCTATTGTTTTTTAATCGTTTTTACTACTTCTTATGCGCCAGATAATTATCCCTAATCGTCTGTTTCTTCAGTTCGACAAACCGAACCGTTCCGTTACTATGATAAATAGGAAATTGCAAAATCTGTTGAGAGACGCTATCGTATTCAATCCTCTAATTTCTCTTTCAACAACCGCTTTGCCTTCTCAGTTGTTGCTTCATTCACTCCATATAATTCAACCAACGCACACAAATTCCGATTGAGTGAACCAGTAAACCAAAGCTTTTTTTCTGGATCAAACCCACAATGCGAGTATCGTGCAAAATCCCTCGCCATATATGGCACGTTTAGATAAATGCGCTCATCCTCTGGCAAAGGTGGCAGTGGATCATTGATTTTCTTTTCAATATATTTTTTGTTGTATCTTACATTATCTCTTTGCATAATTCTTGCATGATTCCTTGCTTTTTTCTATGTTCTTCGAGCAGTTTGTCCTATGGTAACTGCTTCTACTTCTAGCACTCCAGCTTTTCTTAATATCTGCGCGCATGCTCTTATTGAATTCCCCGTTGTCGTTATATCATCTAATATAAGAACTCTTTGACCTTTAAATTCACCACTAATAGCGTAAGCTCTTTTCAATTCAATTGTTCTAAGATGCGATTCCACACTTCGCTCGCCTCCAGTACTCAGTTTTGCATGATTTGTAGTACGTAACAATGCCCTAGAACGATTATCCATTCCTAATTCTTTACATATTACTTGCGCAACCCTTAATAAAGATTCACTCCATTCCCCATAACGATGCGATGGTACAAGAATCACCTTCGCTCCTTCAAAAATACTTATGTCGTTTCCCGCCTTATTTATTAATGCCTCTTTGATTTCATATGAAAATCTTTCTATTTCTGTTTCATATCCATCTTTAAATCTCAAAATGGCTTGTGAATCTTCTCCATGTTCCTTCCAATTAACTGGATAGTAATCATATAAGTAGTTTACTCCTAGCGGAGTTATCTTGAATTTCATAATTATCCTCTTTTCTTATGATTTACACTCCAAAATCTGCCAGTGTCATCTGTTGTATATTCTGTACTCGTTTGCCTTTATAATCTAGCCCACTTAGAAAAGCATACAATTCTTCGGTATTGCTTACCTGTTGTGCTTGCATCGTTTCAATCATGTGAAGGTTGCCATCATACTTACCTTTGAGTGCATCCGCTGTATAATAACATGCAAGCCTTCTCTGAAGTTCCTCTGCTTTTCTAACCGTATGTAAAGTTCCGCTATTCATACCACACTCGATAACCAATGTTGCGTCCGATAATGCAGCAATCAAAGCATCTCGTTGAACATATGTGTATTGATTAGCTTTGTCATTTGGCTCATATTCCGACAAAAGACATCCGCCTGTTTTAAGAATATTTTCCGCCAAGTTCCTGTTGGAAGCAGGCGTTATCACATTTATTCCACTTGGCAAAATTGCAATGGTGGGCTTTTTTTTCGCAACTGCCAACTCGTGAGCTACGCAGTCACACCCTAGTGCTAATCCGCTAACAATTCGTCTTTCATAGTTCTCCAGCATCTTGGAAATCAAACGTTCACTCACTAATTTACTCCATTCAGATGGTTCCCTTGTTCCTACAATAGCAATAGTGGGATCCTGTAATATTTTTATATCACCTTTACAATAAAGAATTACAGGTTTTTTATCTTCCATATCCTTAAAATTTTTAGGATATTCTTTATCGAAAATGGTAATAACTTCTACATCAGCACTCTCCAAGATTCGCTCATATTGCTGCTGCGATTTTTGTTTTGCTAGTTCGATATCATCTCGTGAAATTTTAGGCTCATTTCTTAAAACCATTTTTATGCATTCTTCTAATGTATCCACATCCTTAAGAAAAGGCACATATTTCTTATTAATAGTTGTAATTCCAATTCCTTTCATGTTTTTCAAAAACAATAATTCTCTATACTTAATCATAATTTACCTTTCTAATCAGTGCTCTGCTTTATCGCAAATTGTTTATAAATTCTAATCTGCAATATTTGTTACAAGAAGCGTTTTTGCAATAATATCTATTTCTTTTTCATCAAATCCATACCGACAAAGAGCTGCTTTAACTTTATCAACACTAATTGGGGTTGTATCTGTAATATCTTGTACGGCAACTATTTTACCCATATCCTCAACATATAACTTGGCTTCATTTTCATCTCTTGCTGGAACTACCATTTCCACAAGTTCATCTTTCCATTCCACCTGAACACAATATTTTCTAAATCCCAACGTTTTCATCTGCGCATCTTCCTTTTTCATTATATGACAGAACCATTATTACAACATTTATCTGCAATCACTTTTCAAAATCTTAAATTTAGTTTTTAAAGGTACGGTATTCAATTACCACCTGAGAATCGGAAAGAAATTTTGCTTTTTTCTTAAAATCTGTTTTTCCTGCAATCGTTATCTTTGATACTTTCCTGTTATCCATTCTAAAAAAGAAATTATTTTTCAAATCCTTCTTCTCAAGCAAATTAATTCTTTTAAATCCATGTGCAGAAAGTTCTCGCTTGACTTCCTCGAAATCCATGCCTCTGTAATGTTCTGCACTCTCAGGTGCATAAACATATGCCAGCTTGTTCTTTTCCATATTTGCCACCACGGTTGCAGAATGTTTCGCAATACTTTCAATCGCCTTCTCCCCTAGCCTTTCTCCCGCTTTTATAGCTGTTGTTTTTACAATAGCATCTAATATTCCCACATCACTATCTCCTTTGCATTTTTACACAATACCTTGACTTTCCAATATCACCATAACTAAAACAATTATCATGATTACAGCAAACACACCGATACAAATAAACGCTATTTGCAAGTTCTGTTTATGCTCCAGTTCTTGCATCTTACGCTTTTCTTCTTGTTTGATTTGATACCGTGTTTTTCTCTCAGAATTTTTAACACGTTGGTCCATTCCCTTTTCTATAAGTTTTTCAACATCTGCCTCTAAACTAGCCTCTTTACTCTTTAAACTGAATTTTAATTTCATCGTATATCCTCTTTCGTATAAATATGTATTTTATTTACTTGAGCTTTTACTCGCAAAATACATATCGTATTTTCTCTTAGATTCCTTGGCATCTTCTAAATGTTCAAAGAATCCAACTTTTCTTTCTAATGCCTTTCGTATCATCTGGCAGTCATATTGCATGCTAACTCTATACAATTTCATTTCATTAACAAACGACTGAATTGTAATACGCATTGGATGCTCCATTTTGTCATCAAAATGTTTGTTAATAAATTCATCAACTGCATAAGTTTCTTGTTCGTATCGTTCTAATTCTTTAATATCATAATCTCGCAATTCATAAATTCGCTTTCTATCAACAACCCTGTTATGCTTAATCGCAAATTGCACCATTCCCTTTCTTATCTCATCCTTTTTAGATTCAAACATCGGAAAATATTCAGGTGAGTTCATTTCCAACAAACTTTTAATTCTATCCTTTAAAGATTCTGTATAACCGAAAACTACTGGGTTTTCTCGGAATTCCCTTTGCATAACATCAATAAGAAAACCAAATGTTCGTTCCTTTTTGTCTGTTATTCGTCTTCTTGCAGCCAAACACTCCTCTACGAACACTCTGTCAAAACAATATTTAAAAATCAAATAATTGTACGCAGTCATAGTCCATGTATCTATGTCATGTAATTTAACTAAATCTGAATCTGCGGATATTTCTTTCAGATTAGATAAAACATCCTCTTTTGCAATACGAGGACTATCCTTCAGAAACATCCCATTAACAAAATCTATTGCATTATAAAAATAATTTAGAATCGTATCCACGCTACCCCTATAGTTAATCATTCGCGCCATATACTCAAATAATTCACAATGGAACTCCATATCTTCAATGCCAATATTGTTCTTTTGATAATACTCATGAATTAAGTTTTTATATGTATCCGTATCACGCCAGATGTCCCAGTTCTTATCTTCCAATTCTCTTATTTTCTTCACATTTTCGTCCTCGGGCTTTTCTATAAGATACATGGAATTAACATTTTCTTTCTTTGGTGGCAGATACTCAATGCCCGCAAGCTCTTTCCAAGATTCATCCTCTGGTTCTCTTGATAGACTAAAACGGATATCTTTAAACTTCCCATAATCAATAAATTGTAACTGTTTGTAATTGAAATAATATCCATCTTTTTGTAGAAAGATTCTACGAGCAAATCGGATAGGATCACTTGAACCAACACCTATATTCGCAACTGCAAATTCATACCCTTCCTCGTACATAGCTTTAGCATAATCCATATCAGTTTTGGTCTCACCGAAGAATCGTCCAACATTCATAATGTCAGGGTACGCATCAATCTTAACTCTGATTCCAATAACACGTTCATTGCACGTTAAAAAGAAATCAACATCGTCATTACCTCTCCCTTTATTAACATTAGTGATGCTTTCACCCAATTCCTTATTAATATGCGGAAGTACAGAACGAAAGGCGAATTGTTTCAGTTCATCAAATGACATTAAATTTTCTTTTTTATGAGGCAACACTTGCAAATTTTCCTGTTTTTCTTCCTCTGTAGCTGTTAGAGCTTTGTCTACAGTTTTTGTGTCCTCACATTTGCTTATCTCTGTACTTTCTTGTTCATCCGTTACGATGACTTCTCTATCTATAAGTTCTGTTGGGCACGCACAATTCGGACACGCCAATGCTTTATCACTAAAAACTTTTCCACATTCTGAACACTTAATCAATGCCATTTTTTAGTACCTCCAAACACATTTTTTCATCTTCATCATCCCAACACCCCAACGGTAATACTGGATATTTTGTATTATACTTTTCAAAGTCAAAGGCTAACATATTTTTATAGCACGGATAGTCTTGATACTTCTCGTCATACTTAGATACCGTTTCTATATACCAATTTTTAATTTTGGTAAAAAGAAGGTTTATATCTATGATAACATGCGTTATCTCCACTGTACTAATCATTCGAGTAGTCTCTTTATAACGAAGTCCTATAACACACGAATCTGCACTACCCACAAAACTAACTGCCCGTATATTATGTGGTTCATGGATAAATTTATTTCTTGTATGATGTATAGCATCAAAAATCTTTTTATGATTTTCCTTATCCAAAACCGCAGCAAACTCATCCCCTAAGAAACAGACCTTTTCTTTCAGAAGAAGAATACCTGAACGCATATCCAAATTCAAACAGTCTGGTTTTCCTTTAGGCGTACATACAGGAAACACTCGCATCAATTCTGAACATATTTCGTAAAGTAATTGCGCATTGTCAAGCATCTCTGCATTTCTACTATTACTGATTAATTTTTGCAACTTTAGATTGGTATTATCTAAAATTGTGGCATAAACAAATATACTGTCCAGCACATGTTTTGTTTCAGAATCCATTTTAGCCTCCATCTTTATCCCACATCTGCAAAATGAACTATTTTAATATCAGGATACTTGTTTTTATAATATTTCTTACAATTGTCTGTAAATTCTGTATCATAGAAAAACTCGTATTTATGTGCTGCGCTATCATTTTCCGCAAGACGTTTCATATCCTTTGTCAGTTTGCTGTTACTTTTATAACTGGTAGCTGCAAAACATTCTGCAATTATTGTACCATCCTGAGACTCAATATCATATCCTGCCACATTTCCCAGATTGATAATAAACGGTATGTCAGGGAATTTAGAAATCAAATATTCTGTTCCCATCAATGACACTAGGTAAGTCTGACATTGGTTAATAACTTCAATTAAATTTTCTGGTTCCCCCGTAAGCGGATCAATAACCGTCTTTTCATATTTGACTTTCTTAAAGAAGTCAAGCGAATCATTGGATTCCAACAAGTATTTAAGTGTCATCATGCAGACATTCAAATCATGTATTATCTTAGCTTTATAATATTTAATTTCGTCAATTCCACGAACCCATATGGATTTTTTCTCTAGCATAATTGCACCATTCTTTCTCTTTTAACGAAACTTCATTTATTACCATTCATTTTAATGGAATTTCCCTTAAATTTCAATATTCCCCGTCAGATTCTGTAAAATCGTGGTGGAGGTGATTTTATATGCGTTGTGCTGAAAGAATACGTGAATTAAGAAAAGAACACGGCTACAATCAAACCCATATTGCAAAAGCACTAGGCGTTGCACAGACAACCTATTCTGATTACGAAAATAATAAAATCCGAATACCTATTGAATGCGTAGTCAAATTAGCGCGGTTTTATGATGTGAATTTGAATTTTATAACTGGTGCCAGCGCCACCAGAGATACTTTTCCTACAAAATAAAAACGCACAAAAAACGAGTACATGCTAAATAGTTTGTACTCGTTCTCCCTTGCTACCGTCTTCTATGTATTTTCTTACTGCGTTTTTCTAACTTCTCTGATTCCTCTTTTATTCGTTGGATGTTGTCGGTGCTTCCAACTCGTTCATTATCTCGTGTAGAAGTTCCTGATAATCCTGCACGAGTTCTTTCATCTCTTGTAATATGTCTATCTGTTCTGTTGCTTCTTTTTTCGTCATTTTGTTTTCTCCATTTGTCTAATCTGTTTTTCAATTCCTGTAAGATTTTTCGTGCTTCTTTCATAAATTGTTCCAACTTGGCTAATTGCTCATTTAAACGACGGCGTTCCTGATTTTCCTTGATAACGTCAAATTCAATTCCACGTTTTAAAGCCGCCCGTGCTTCTGGTCCTTCATGCAAAAAAGCTACTTTGTTTATACCACGCTCCGCATACGATAAATGCGTAATCTGATTATCTGCATCTAAGTAACGATTACAAGTATCCGCCCACGCTTTTCTGACATCTTTCAGAAATTGGCGTTTGTTCCATTCGTTCTGTTGTACTGTAATTCGCTTCCAGATTTTC
Source organism: Paludibacteraceae bacterium (assembly GCA_045590995.1). Lineage (GTDB taxonomy): Bacteria > Bacteroidota > Bacteroidia > Bacteroidales > Paludibacteraceae > Colicola. The sequence continues at coordinate 9,146 of JAZNRY010000116.1, forward strand.
TCGATGCTTGTTCTGCCGTTACGCATCCGAACACGTACTCTTTGTTCTCCCGTCTTTTCATCCATTTCTGGTATCTTATTTCCGTTTTCATCTAATGCATAAACCTTCTTTTCGTTTTGCTTCCATGTACCGTCTGCATTAAAACCACGTACTGTTGTCATGATATGTAGATGCGGATTATTTTCTTTTTCATGGTATGCCCAATCTGCAACCATTCCTTTATCCACTAATGCCTTTTGTATAAATTCCCTCGAATGCGTGATACACTCTCCCCTGCACCACTCTTTTGGCAAGGCTATGACAAATTGGCGCGCGTACCTGCTATTTAACTTATTCTCTTTTGCTTCTACCGCATTCCACAGCGTTGCTCTGTCACTATATGCTTCTGGAGCATCAGTCGGAAGAATTATCTCTGAGTGGATAACTTCTTCCTTATTACGATAACTGAATGTCAACCCTGTACGTTCATTATGTAATATCTGTCCTGACTGATATGCTGCAGAAGCCACAGCCGACTTGCCAGAACCTGCTTTGACAATGCTTGTTCGCAAATAAAAAAATGCCATATGATTCACCTCCCTTATGGCGAGTTGGCTGAGCCGTCTGCAAGACTTCTTCCAATGAAAAATTGGTGCCGTCTGCATAAGAGTATGGAAACCTTTAGTAAATGTTTCTATACCTACTTTAGTAGCCCTTCATGGAATGACGACAATAGATGAGACTGGGCTTCGCCCGTCTGTATTGGCGCACTCTTTTCTTTTAGAAAATAGTGAATCCCCAGCGACTCACCATCTCTAATTAAAACTTGAACATTCCACCAAATCTGTTTTCATCTTCCTGATTCTTTGTTTCTTCTTTCGCTTCCTCTCGTTTTTCCAATTCCGTATGCTTCGTTTCTTCAATGGTAAACACACCTTCTTCTCTTTTCTCTCGTAGGAAATTTACAAGACTATGTACCTCATCGGTTGTTAGCGCATGATCATAAAGAGAAGCTATCTCTGCGCCACACACAATTAACTGATGCGTCCTTTTCTTGCGTTCTTCCGAAGATTTTCGATTGTTCAAATCTCGTAATTGATTTTTGTATTGCTGCACCTTTGCAAGTGCTTCTTCCAGTTGCTTTTCTTTTTCAGCAACCCGAATTTCCAAACTTCTTTTTGCCATCTTCACACCACCTATCTCTTATGCGATATTGCCTTTTTTGTTTCTTTTGTTGCATCTATTTCCTGTTCCACCTGTAATCCCAAAGTTCTCTCTGCAAGACTTTCCACATTAAACGGATTCCATGCATCTGGATTTGTACCAATGGTTCTTGTAATTTTATCAACTGCTTCATTCATAGAAAGAGTTTCATCGTATACCATTCCCTGCAGGCTCCTTTCATAATTTGGATTAAACGTTTCATAATGGAATCCTGCATCCACTTTTTCAATTAGCAAATAACCAGTTGCATTTTTGAATGCCAGCACATCTGATTTCTCCATTCTTCTCCTTATTAGTTCTTTCTCCATAGATGCAATAATCGAATCAGATGTTTTTCGTATCAGTTCCATCTTCTCTTGCAATTCCTTCAATTCTTTACCTTTGCTCCAGCCTCCGATGTAACCAAAGCTGTAATCACTTGTATCTAACCCCAAATAAGAACATACTGTAAACGCAACTGATTCCGCACAAACTTCTCTCTCGTTTCTTGTTGCTTCTTGATCTTCGCCAATGACTTTATCATGCAACAAATAATGACTGAGTTCATGTATGGTAGTTTTGATTTTCTGCAGTTCTGGTAGCGCTTCTTTTACATAGATTGCTCTTTCTTCCAGACTGTAATATCCGTTTGCATTGCTGTCGAAATTTGTCACATGAATTGGAACAGGACTTACAGCAGTTAAGATACCCATGCGCTCTGTATAATCAGCCACATTCTTATCCAAAATGGAAAGAATGGATGGAAGAGGCGTTCCTTCGGTGTCTTCGTATGCAAAAACGTGTTCCACTTTGAACCCCATCATATTCTGTTCCACTTCTTGCGTAACTTCGTTTCCCTTTGCATCAAGAATCGGTCTGCCATTTTCATCCAACACCTTTTCTTCCATTTTTACTTTGTATGGTGTCGGCGCAATAATCTTGATGCTAGTAGAACCTTCTTTCACATGACGATTGAATTTAGAACCCCATGCTCTATAGCCAGCCACAGCTGAGGCATCTGGTCTTTGGAGCCATATCAACAGCGAATTATTAAAGCTATAATTACTGAACTTCGACATTGTATTAAGATACGCTTTATATTTATCACTATCGAACAAATCTACAACCCCCTGCTTCAGTTGCTCCGTAATCTCTTTGATTTTCTGATTTCGATTTTGTTTATTCTCTGTATTCTCCTTTCGGCTCATAACATTATCCTTTTTATGCGAACCAAAAGAATAGTTTCCTATTCCTTTGATTCTGTTTTTACGTGTTTCGGAAATTCCCATTTAACATCCTGTTGTTTCTTATCATTATTTTTTATTGCCATATAACCCGAATACAAGTCGAGGCAATATTCTGTAATGTCCTTGTTGATTCTCATTATGCGATTCTCCTTTGCACTTTTTCGTGTTTTTCTTCGTGTTTTGTCATCTCCACTTCTTCTTTGCGCTGCTTCATCAGTTCTTCCACCGTATTGCAAATCTGAAGTTTCTTCCCATTGAAGCGCAGCACATCCTCACCAAGACGTTCTTCTGAATCCACCTGCGTTTCGTTGACTTCCTCTACCATGTTTTTGAAAAACGCAGGATCATCCACTTGTGATGCAGGAACAATCAGACACTCGTGCATACTGCTCGGAAGAACAAAAAACTCATCCTCGCCAATCTGCTCCTGAACATCACGAAGCACATCTTTATTCATCGTCACAATTGCTCCAAAGGACTTCTTCTCATTTGTCAGAACATACAAGGTTTCTTCGCCCATATTTTCTGATACATTTTGACCTGTTAATTCCTCGATGACTTGTGACATCGGCTTAAATGAATATTCTTGTCGCATTGCGTTCTCGTGGGCAATATTCAGTACTTCCTCATCTGTCATTAGTAATTTTTGTTGTAAGTCTTTCGTCACAAGAATGCTGGCTTCCATACCTTCCTGCATACTCTCAATCTCCCAACGCGGAACACCTACAAGCCCACATCCCATATCGAGATACGCACATGTTTTTACAATTTCTGGATTCCACTCTCTATTGTACAGACGAAGTGTTAGGTGTTCTCTGGCGTTGTCTGCTTTCAACTCAGAAATCACTTCTTGCATATGTTCCAGATTGTTTCTTTCTTTTCTTGCAATGTCTAAAAATTCATCTGCAATATCATGTAGATCTCTCCCATATTCTTGGTATTGACGATAATAATTGAGTGGATAAATTTGCGGAGCCATTGTGGGATTTTCCCTATATTTCACAATAAATGTATCCACCTCGTTATTGTTGGCTTTGATAGCCTTACTAAGTTCAAATTTGTAATTGTTGTTTGAACGGATATTCAATTCAAACTGTAATTCTTCTAAAAATTCTTGATAACTCATCTCTTTTCTCCTTTATTTTTTGTTTTTTTCTTGTAATATCGGTGCTATAAAACGGTCTTCAAAATAACGCAGTTTGTTAACTCGCACATAACGCCCATATATAAATGCAATGGCTTGTCCTTTTTCCCGTAGCTCCATTAAATCTCTTGCTTCTATGATTGGTCTTCGTTCCTGTGAATAGTTTCCGTCAGACCTTCCACCAAAAACACCCTTACGCTGATAAGACATTTTCGTAGCATCAAAGTCACCCACCATATTTGCAACATAGTCTGTTGTATCTTTGTCGCCTGAACCAGACAGAAACACTTTTAACTCGCATAGATTTAAAAGAGTGTTCGCTTTCTGCTCTGGATAAATGTCTTTAAATTGTGATATGCTCTGAAACAAAGTGATTAGCGATGTGTGTTTCGATCGTAAAGTCGCCATTGCTGAATCCATTCCATTCACATAGCCGATTCTTGCAGCTTCATCGAATATCAAACAGGTATATCTATCATCGTCCTCATGAAAATCACTTTCACAATGACGTAATATTTGCATGGTAATCAGACGGAAAATTGGCTGATAGACAGTCAACATACTTTCCTCGACAGCAAGGTCCATATTTGTTTTTCCATTGTCAAGTGCAGCTGGGGAAGTCTTGTATGTGTTGTCATGGAAACAAAATTTTATGTCTGGGAAGCTGAATACATCTAGATATGTTTTTAAAGTGGTTTCAATATCTGCAACAGATTCATTATCCCCTTTTCCAACGAAGCCTTTCAGCTTATCCAAAACCAACCCCATGTGCTTATCTTCCGCTTCCTCAACAATCTCAGTCAGAAGTTCATCCAAGTTGGTACGCATCAGTTTTTGAATAATCGGTAGAAATTCCATACCTTGTTTAGCATAGAAATACAAAACACCTGTCAAAATCTTCTTCGCATTATCTGTAAAATATGCATCATCCCCAGTTGATACAATCATGGCATCCGCAATGTCTGTAACAGCTTTTATCATCTCCGTCTCAGTTACATTTTCCTTATGGATTCTGTAAAATACATCCCACCCATATGAACTACGATTAGAAGGTTGAACCACATGAAAGTTAGGATGTTCTTCGGCTATGTAATCCTTAGATTTCACTCCCAACACCTTTTCAAACAACTCGCCTTTTAAATCAACAAGAAAGAAGTTGTAAGCCCTGTTTGGTTTTGCATGACCTTTCTTGCTTATTTCTTCTCTATACAACATGGAATATAACCACCCCAAGAGAAGCACCGACTTCCCTGCTCCAGGCGTTCCTAATACCATGCCATTGATACCGTCTTTCTTTATCGGACAATAGCAATACTTTCCTTTATACTTTCCAATGACAAAGCCAGTAGGGATTTTAGAAGCGTACTGTTTCGGCACATTAGGATATGCTTTTTCATAATATTCCTTTGAATGTTTGACATCCTTTTCTGCCAAGCCATACACCGATGAAAAACTGAAATCCGTCTGTCCTCTCGCTGCTCTCTGCATATTGGTAACAGTCACAATTAAAGGAAAGATAAGCGGAACAACATATACGATTATCATTTCTACCGTATGTGGTATGGTAATATCTTCCGAAAGATTACTGAGTATAAAACGAAACAGAAGCATGACAATCGGATATAAAAATATTCCCGTGAATGAAACAAAATTTTTAATTGTCACCCTGCCACCTCCTGCCTTAACATCTTAACCATGATTGGATAAATACCATGATTACGAATGAATCCTCTTTTTATATACCATTCCATCTCTGTGTCAAGATCCATTTGGCCTGTCCTGCTAAATGGCTCGCAGCCACATATTGCTTTCAGCGAATCCGCTTCTTGCTCTCTTGCAAAAGAAATCACGGCATTTACCAAATCATCCATCATTTCTGTGTTCCGATATGCCTTTTCCACAAAAAGACTATATATTCTCACTTGTTTCAAATCTTCAAAATAAGAACACTTTGCATATCCAACTATTCTTTTTCCGAGAAAACACTTAATCTCCATACCATTACCACAATAAACTTTTTCCCATGACAATATTGGAAATGGTGCTTTTCTTATCAAAGACTGGATGATATAGTCATTGATTGTCATGCCTGAGCAACGAATATCATCTCTTAACAATTCATTTTCTTCGGGTGTCAGGCGAAATTTGACCTGCATATTGCGTTTTCTGTTCTCTGTTCTCATACTTAAAACTCCCATCAAAGATTTTTCATTTTTTCTATTCTGTCAATACAGACGGACACTCCTACTACTAATATAAAAGATTTAAAAACCCCATTTTGTACCCACATATTTATTATGGAAAAATCAATAACGGATGGAGGGTGATTCCCCAAAAATCATTTTCAAGCACACAATCATAACAACAAAGGGGACATTGGTAGCACTAGGTGAAGAATCTTCAGGGTTCTTTATATATTTCATTTATTTTAATTTTGTTCTACTACAGAACATTGAAATACTACTACCAACTCCACCCAACATGCCTTTTCCCCTTTATTTTTGTGCGTTTAGCGTGGTAGCACTTCTCAAAAATACTACTACCGATACTGCTACCAAAATGATGATAGTGCTACCTGCGTGATGATGATTCCCCACATAAAGATGATGATTTGTTGTTCCACACAAAAAAAGGATGGCAGATTTTTCTTTTCTGCCACCCCAACTTCTACCAAACCACTACCAATACTGCTACCAGATTTATAGAACCTTCCTACCATACATATCTTTGGTATCATTTGTTAGTACATAATCTTTATAATATGTATATCCATGTAATTTTTTCGTTATATCATCATAGGAACCACCAAGATGCTTACTCAATTCATCTCGAAACTCTTTTTGCGTTTTGGCGTAACCATTGTTATTATCTCGGCACCATTCTCGATAAACTTTATATATCAAGCCGCTAGTATAGTTTTTATCTAACTCATTTTCATAGGATAATGCACACATACATTCATTAAAAAATGTAATTACCGTACTATTTGAACCTTGATATTCGCATCTTGCTTCTGTAACGCTCTTTGGCTCCGAATAACGATAGCCATTTTTGAGGACCGTTTGTAACGCCTTGATTGCTTTACAAATAATGCCTTCCCTCTCAGCGTACATCTTATCCAACAATTCCTTATCTTGCTTATCTAAAGGTATTGTATTTGGGCAATTAACAACCATAATTCGTTCATATACCCACTTTCCATTGTCACCACCAAAACGAGGCAACTGATTCATACAAAACCACAATACTCCATTATAGGTTTGCTGAAATCCTTGTTTGCCTTTGTACTCCGTGTATACGCTGTCGCCACCAGTTAATCTCTTAAAAGCTTTTAGCTCATCCACAGAAAGAAAACTCATATCACTGCTTCCTGCCAAACGTTTTCCGTAGATAGCACTCGTCCCAAATCTAGCTTCAATTTCTTTTAGATCGGTACTAATATAATTTTCATTTCCCAAAAGGCGTTCTACCAAACTTTTCAATAGCGATTTTCCAGAGTCACCTTCACCTACCATATAAAGCGATTTTTTCATTCTCCAACCCTTCACGTTAGAGATGCATACTCCCATAAATTCCATTAACAATTGCTGAACTTCCTTATTATCACTTGTCAGCGTTTTTATGTAATCATCAAATATAGGTGTTGGTTTTTCTTCCCCCGTCCAGTTGCTTGGAATCTGAATGGTAGAATAGATATTTGGCGTATGCGGTTCCAGTATCAATTTATCTTCGGAAACCCTTAAAATCCCGTTTTGGAAATTGATGATCTTTTCCTCGCTGTTCAAATTAGAACGATGCACATAGGATGTCTCTGCTTTTAAATTTTCAAGAACTTCTTTGACAATTCTCATTTGCACTAGGTCTTCATTGTAATCGGCAATCTGTTTTCTAATTAAGCCTTTTAACATGTTATCATCGTACAATTGATAATAACCATTTTGATAAATATACGTCATGGTTTCCTGATTGGCATTATCTTTAACCATGATATAATCAACATTCTCTCGCATATATCTTGCAAGACGTGTTGTGCTTACCGTTTCAACCTCTACTGGCTTCTCCTCGCTTCCTTTGATTTCAACCATAATAAAAGGCGGTCTTTCCTTCTTAATCTTCTTGTCTTTTCTTTCTATTACTTTTCGTATGGTATTATCACGATAATCTTTTCTTTCCCATTTTTCCCGATACAGTTTCGATTTCCGAAACACAGCATCTATCAGCTCAATATCGTCCGTTCTATATGCAATGATGCCACAAAGGGCTTCATCAGCTTCAGACTCTGAAGGATAATCCGATATATCCCCTTCCAAATATAATTTTCTAAATTTATCTGCATTCTTCTGACTAAAAAGTTCTATGATGATCTTATCCGCCTTTGCATCCAGTGAATTATTCACCTTGTTTTCTTTTGAAATATTTTTTGTTTCCTGTTTTTTTACATTCATATTTTTCTTACCTGTTTTCTCCCTTCTCATGTGTTTTTCTAATGTTTCCAGAATGGAATTTGTACAGTCATTCAGACCATATTCACCTATACTTTTCCCTGTAAAAACTGCAAAACGATTTGTTAATCCACCGATGTATAACTCCATTCCCTTCGCTGAGTTCTTGACATAATAATCTGAACACAGGCACGGTGTTTTTTTTGCTTCATCAAAGGATTTTGGTATCTTATCAAAATCACATTTCCCATATACATGGATTCCCGAACCACTTACCGAATATTCCGTATAACTGTGATACAGATTGACAGTTTCTTGCACTAACGGCGTATCTAATTCCTGTTCATCAATGTCTAAAAAGAAATAACCCTTTGGAATCATAAAGCCAACGCCTTGACACTTTTGCATTGCCACGCTTGCCACAGCCTCATCATATGTAACCCATGTGTGTTTATACTTTTCATCCGAACCCGTAATCTTGCCACTGGCAGAATATGGACATTTGCTAATCTTTCCATCTTTACTACCTTTTCCATATAATACCCATATTTTCATTTCTTTTAATTCTTGTAATACATCTTTTGTCATAATCTATTCCTTTCTTAAAATCTCTTTTGCTTTGTGGGTACCCACAATAACAATATATAAGATTGAATTTTCTTATTTTTCACTCTATTTCATGTTTCCAAAACTGCCACCATTTCTTCTGCGTTTGCAGTTCCAATTCCGAGATTCGCTCCCGTTTTCCTTCTAATTCAATTTTCAACATATTTGTAAACTGTTGAACAACCTGTTGCATCGTTTCCTTTTGTCTAGTCTGCTCTAACAACTGCCGTTCCAGTTCGCACTTCATCAGGTTGGATTCCTTACGTTCCTGCCGTTCCTCATCCAATAATTTCTGATACCGATTTTTTTCTTCTTCCAATAACTTCTGGCATCGTTTCCTTTCTTCTTGCAGACATTGAATCAACGCATCTTTCTTTTCCAGTTCTAGCTCCAACTGATTAAACAACCTCTGTTCAACTGGTGTTAAATGAATTGCAAACAAGTTTAATGCCTCCGTTGCAATCAGTTTCTTCTCATCTGTCTCTTTTAAATACGGTTTCAACTTATTACTCAACTGTTTGTAAACCGCTTGTTCTGTTACGCCCGCCATTCTTGCAAATTCCTTTACACTTAGATATTCTTTTTCCATAAAAATCCTTTCCGAAGTTCCCAAAAAACTTCTTTATTTTTATTATGGAAGAATATATTTGTATACGGAGTGCAAGGGCGTATATTGTTCCATTTCTTAAATATCAAAAAAATGGTGCAAAAAACACCGAAAGATTTTACTCCTTCAGCCTTTCTGCTTATCGACTTATTACCCGTGTATTATGCTAATATGTATTAATATTCTGAATAATTGTGTTCATTAGCATATTCAGACATCCACATTAACAAATCCATATTAAATGTACGTTGGAGAACTTCTTAATCGTTCTCATCATATCTTTTCTCCTTTATCTTTCAAAAATTTTATTAATCATTTACTTGTTATTTTTTGTTTTTTATTAATTTACCATTTCTATTCAACTGCGTGAGTGATATACCCCATTAGCCATGTAGATTTTCGCGGTCTTGTCTGGTACCATTTTGTATAAATCGTAAAAGTAAAACCATATATTATTCCAGTCAAAACGATTCTCATGTGTACATTCTTGTTTCATAGCAACACTCGCAATTATTAAAAATTCTCCTACTCGTTCATCCCTTTCAGGAAATATAATGCTTAATCCAAAGCTTTCCTTGACTTTCATTTTAACTTCAATACTATAACCATTTCGAGCATCCTCTTTCCAAACACATTCAACAAGTTCTATTTCGTTCACTGACTGAGGGTATCCACGCTTCTTTCTTTCATTAAAAGCTGATCTAACCAGTCCTCTTAATCCTTTACTGTTATTAGTTTCTTTTATGTTGTTAATAATTCTCATATCTTTTCTCCTTCATCTTTTATTATTTTTGTTCTCTTTCCTATGCTGCTTCCAACATATGATAAACACTAGCAAACACTTCTGCTTGGTCAAGCTGCACCAATTTAAATATTTCAAGTACCGCACTCGGATTTTTGGTGCTTGGCAAGAACACTGTGTCAAAGTTGTCATAATTAACTTCACCATACATTTCAAAAAGCGCTTCCATGTCAAAATAGTAAGAACATTTACGTTTAAATTTACGTCTACTTGATTCTTCACACACTTCCTCAAATAACTGTTCTAAGGTCCCTCGATACCCATCTTTTAGAAAGTTTACCATAGTTGCGGATACATTACGAAAGTCATCAAATTCGTTTAGCATCATATAATTGTCTTTTAAATTTCTTGTATAATTTTTAGCAATCATCTTGGCTTCGCTTTTCGTAAGAATACCATTTCGTATGCTTTCAAGATATGGAGCAGGATTTACATGTGCCTCATCGTAGTAGCAAGCATAACACTCGTATGCACACGAGCAACAAATATATCCTTCTCTCCCCCTACGCTTTTGCATGAATCGCTTCGGATGTAATTCTCCACAGATTGAACATACATACATTTCTCTTCCCTCTGCATTAATTTTTGTTTCAATATTGTTTGTTTTCATAATTTTCATTCTCCTTCATCTCTAATCAATTTTGTTAGGGATTTCCCCGTTATCTATATTCAATTTTCCTTGTTTTCATATTTAATTCTTTTACAGAGGAACCGAGAAGAAGTATTGTCTACTCCACTCCGTTCCTCCTATTCAGTTTTTTCTTTGATGTTTATTCCAAGTAGTAATTTATTTTTTAGATGTTATAAAACAAGTCCGCCATCCCAATAAAGTCCCATTTCGTAAGGACATTCCGTTGAGTCCTCATCTTCATCAAACTCCCATTCTCCCTCGTCATACACTTCGGTGTATTCAACTAACATTTCAGCAAGTTCCTCAGCATCTATAGGATTTTTTTTCCCTTCTGCAATTTTTTCTAATGCAGCCTCTATTTCGTCAGCATAATTTCCATAGACATCTTCTTCATCAAGACTTTCCAGTAGATTTGGAAGCAGGTCTTTTGTATACGGTTCCTGTTCATTCCAATAGCGAATATAATTTTTTGCAACTTTATAAGCAATATATTCAGCTATTTCTCCATTATTTAATGCATCATCAAGTTCCTCATCACTCACATAAACTCCAACATCTTCATAAACCTCACATTCATTTACGATGCTAATATATAATCCATTCCATTTTCTTTCTTTCATATTTGTGTTCTCTTTCATAATTTCATTCTCCTTATAATCTAATTGTTAATCATTTCTTTGTTACACCTCTCTATCGTTACCGTTCCTATGGTTTTTTACCACGTAGCACGCTCAGGATAAATCCGTCATGGCATGCTTTTATCTCTCACGACTAGGGCTATGGGGCGTTGTCAAGGTGCCTTACTCCACAAAAAAAGGAGCATAATCAAATTAGCAAAACTTGATATATGCTCCAAGACACAAAAAAAGGAGCGTACTTCAAGCATATATTAGGACACACTTATAGCGTGCATACTAATAGTTGCTAATTTTTTTACCTCCTAAAATTAACCATATAACCATGTAAGTAAATCTTACATGCAACAGCTAGTTCGCCGAACCTCAAGTCATCCTCCAATGAATTGAAATTCAATTTCCCTCCTTGCAAACTATCTGATTAAGGTTAGAATATCACTGTTCCCAATATATGTCAACAACTTTTTTAAAGAAATTTCTTAAACATTTCCATAAAATGTCCCAAATTTAAAATCCGAGACCTTCATATTCTTACAACTTCTTTCCATTTTCATCAACGTAAATCCATTTGATTTTATCCTTGTTCTCCATAAAACATTTCTGTCTTAAACGGTTCATCATGCCACTTAGAATAATACAAATTAATTTCTAAGCTTGTATCCATATAATCATTGACTGTCATATGCTCTTTATATATCTGTTCCATGAGACCATCATCATAATAATCCCAGAAGTGATATACGATAACCTTCAGCTTAGTATCCCGTGTTCCATGATAACTGTTTGAATTGGAGATACTATTGTATACCTTGTACTTCGGTAACATCGTATACGGGATAAATACGCATATTAGCAATATCAATACAGCAAATCTAATTCTTTTCACTCTTTTCATTATAAGACACACCTTCTTTCAATTATCACCTAACTGATAGGTATTTTTATCGGATAAACTTATTATACATTGTGGTGCATATCTCCACAATATATATTTTTCTTCTGCCTACATATAATTGAACTAGAAGAAGGACAAGGGGATTTTAGTTATGATAGATTTTTCTCCATTATTTGAGACAATGCAAGAAAAGGGCATTTCGCAGTACCAACTACTGAAGATGGGTGTTGATAGAAAAACATTAGATTCGTTCCGTAAGAACAAAAATGTAACACTTCTCACAGTAGAGAAAGTTGCACGTTTGCTCGATACTGATATACAGAATATTGTTAGATTCAAGGAATAATCGCTACTGGAGTTTCTCCAGTAGCTTTTTTATTTACGTAATGGAAATCAATTTATAGACAATTAAATAACTTAGATGTATTATGGAATAAAAAGCAAGGAGGATATATCTATGGGATTTTGGGAACATTTGATTGCAGGTGCTGCCGTTAAAGCATTTAGTGATGCAAGCAAAGAAACAAAAAAACATAACGATTTATGCTGGCAATTAAGTGATTTGGAAACTGAATTTGACAATTACTTAAAACGTGTTGGTTGTGACTGTGTATACATTGCTGACTGGGGATGCATTGATACTGGTAGTGTGTATCCAGAAAAGCAGAAAATTGAATCTCTTAAAAGGAAAATTGATACTTACGTAAAGATGGGTGGTAATCCAAAATACATTGATGACTTAGATGAAATTGATGAATGTCTCGAAAAAGTCAAATATTTAAGAGAAAAGGGAATGTTGCACAGACAAGATGAATTCAGAAACGAAAACGACTTGTATTGGATAAAAAACACAATAGAAAACATTAGCAGTCAAACTGAACCAACCATCTATGTAGATGCTGAAACTGACACACCAGCCTTTGGAACATTAACGGTTAACGATACAAGAATCTGGAATCCCGATGAAGAATCCTTTGTAGATCATGAAGTGAAAATAGAATTTAGCACCAAGAAAATTGTTCTTTATCTTGTTGCTCTTAACAGAGAACTCTTCTCTGTCGATATTGAGGAAGGATCCTTTGTGGAAACAGAAATACTCGAATCAGATACACCTAATAAAGCTATATTGATACTCGCAAATTCCACACATATCCTAATGGATATTAAAGATGCAAATAGAGTCACTGACTATTATAATGCCTATCAAGAATACATCGAGGAGCAAGAAGATAAAAAGCAACAACGAATTATTGAAATATCTAATAAAATCATGAATTTAGATAAAATGGTGCTTGCAGAACTTGAGAACGTAGATGAACATATACTTCTTAATCACGATACTATGGTTTGTTTACAGTTGATGTTTGCACATAAGAAGTACAGAAGTATTAAATTGGCGGATGAAGATTCCGTAAACCATGCCAATACACTTATTGGAATTGCAGTAATTAAGGAAATGATTGATACTATTCACGAATCCGTTCAATACAATTATCCTGAATATACCGAAGAAGACATCAACTATGCTACTTGGGAAGCAATCAAAAGAGTTTCTATCAAATACTACTCTGACAAATGGGAAGAACTTTATGGGAAATATATAGATACACCACTAAAACAATCTACTTCTTCCGAAGCAGATGGAACGCTTGACAGGTATATTGAGAAAATTCTTCTCAATAATAAGATCGATAATAATGATGTTTGGGTAATGTGTTATTTTACATGTTATATGATGGACAAGGGATATATTGACGGTGACTTATATTATCCTGCATTCTTTGAAATTGTTGTAAGCGCCTTTAGCACATTTAAGAGAAATATGAATTTAGTGTAATCCCAAAACCAAGGAGGGTTATTTTGAAACTTACAAAACGTCAAAAAGAGATTGTTAAGAAAATTGCTGATAGAAGTATCACTGATGTATATTCTTTCGTCAAACACTTCAATCTAGGAAAAGATTTTTACTATGACAAGGCAAAAGCATTAGATAAATTCAACGCACTTTATAAAGACAGGACTTATTATGTTTCCCGCGACGGCTTAAATTTACACGGACTCAAGGATTCCATAATAGAGGAGATTAGTGACAACATTGTTCTTGTGAAAATGAAGCCATTACTTAGAGATTCTTCTAAAAAGTTTTCAAGTCATGGCATAACATATGAATATAATTATTTTAAGCCAGTCTACATTACAGAGAATATTGATGAGGTAACCTCTTTTATTGCATTGTGGCAATACTTAAAGTCACAAGGATTAATAATTGAACTACCAAAATCATGTACTAAAGAAGATATGGGACTCTTTATAAGAAAAGATAAACCCATTGCTGATAAGCCATACATAATGGAACCGAACACACCTGAAGAACCTCTGAATATCTTTACACAACGTACATACTTAAATGAATACATAGATGGTTCCTTTAAATTGGATGAAGAAAACTTTGAGATTTGTTTTCCTTATCTGACACAAAAGATTTATCCTGCTCCTGAATTAAAGACATTTATCCAAAAGGGGTACAATACAAAAGAAGAATTAAATAATCGCAGGAATTTTTGGATTGCACTTGCTGGCGTAATTATTGCTATTTGTACTTCACTCGCTTCAATATACATGTCAGAACAAGAAAAAGGCTATTACAAAGAACTGAACGAGATAAATAATTCTATTCAACGAATAGAGAGCGCTCTTTCACCTGAAGAGCCTAATGAAGAAAATGTTATTCCAGAGACTGAAAATATGGACCAAGCAACAACACCAACAAACCAATAACAAGCGAAAAGAGATCATAGGATTGACTCCTGCGATCTCTTTTTAAGTTTCTCTTATTTCGCGTCTCTTGCTTTTCTATTCTGGAAATATTTCATCAAGTTTCTGTTTTAAGGTCCCTTCCTTTGCATATGGTAAGGCATCAACCTGACGGAAGTTGTGATTCTGAATCTTCACTTCTTCATCGAAGCCCAAAATGTAACTTGTGGCAATCTTATAAATAATTTCTGTTGGTGCCAATCCATATACCTGCTTCTCAAAGATATGTTTTAATCTGTCGTTCTTGTCTGGGAACAACCGTTTCAGTTCTTCACTCTGATATAAACGCTTCACGATCTCTGTAATATATAAACCCGATTTCATATACAAATCTATGAAGGTCTTATCTGGCATATCAAAACAGCCTGGATTTTCTGCTTCCAGCATATCCACCATTTTCTTAACTATTGTTTTTGGTGTGAATATCTGATTAGTTTTTTGTGGCGGAATATAATCAAATATGTCTTCCACACTCTGTTCATCAAAATAATCTGCCAGTTTCTTCTTTAATGCCAAGAACTCTTTAACCGAATCATCAAATACAACCGAATCAAAAAGTTGTCCTGCAAACATTCTTTCTTCACCTGTAGTCTCATCAGTATATTTCCCACCGTCACGCAAGAATCTGAACTGGTCAAGTGTAATGCTGGTAACTTCTTTAAACACATTATCAGGAATAACCGTATCAAATGTTGCAAGTGTTACCGTGTTGTCTCCATACGCCATCAAGAAAGAAGGGATAGTTCTGGAGAATCCTCGCAAATGATCTCTGATTCCATCCTCAATTGTATCTTTCTCACGTTCATTGATTTTTGTTGCAACAGTCTTAACGGTTTCGGTTTCAGATGTTTTTGTAAATTCATCTACTACAGCACTTAAATCAGCTTTGAATTTATCTGTAACAGCTTCTTGCTTTGCATCAAACTCATCATTGATTTCCTGCGTTGTCTTTCCAGATTCATGACGTGCCTGTAATGCTTCTGTTCGTTCTTGTTCGATAATATTCTTCTCAATCGTATAATTTGCAACCGCCTTATCAACCAACTTATCAGCCTCATTATTAAGCCTTGACTCAATTTGGCGTTTGTCGGATGCTTTCATATCAGAGCCATAATTATTTTGTGTTGTTTCAACAATATCTTTTACTATAGTCTGTTTTACATATTCTTTCAGACGGTCATTCATCTTCTCTTTTGAGTTAGGCGCATTTTCAACCGCAACAATCGTATCATGAATAGCAGTTGCAACATCATAAATTTTATCACCAAACAAATCCGCCGTAAGACCGATGATAATTTCATCTGCAATAGCAACCTCGCCATTCTCGTCCAATGATAAGTCTTTCTTTACTTCTTCCGATAAATTAACCTTTGGCTTCGCTTCTGACACCGCTTCAAAACTTGTAATAATATCAATTACTTCCTTTGGAGCTGAGAACACATTGCTAATATTCTGGAACAGAAAGTTACTCATAAAACCTCGTCTAACCACTTCCACCGAACGAATCTTACGTGGAATTGTTAGAACCTTTTCTGCATCCAGTTCTATAAGTTCGCCTTCTTCATCCTCTCCGATAACAGGGAAGAAATTCAGAAGTTCACGTATGTTCTCTTTGCGTGCTTCAACATCTCCACGACCTGCCGCCGTATTTGCTGATAAATCATTAGCAAATTCTTCAAAGATAATTAATGTACGTGCAGGATCAAAATCAAACACATATGAATTTTCTTTTCTTTTAAATCCAGAACCTTTTTTGAATAAACAAGGATTCTGCGCTCTAAAGGCAGCTTGCATATATAATGACGGAGATTTTACGTTACTCAACATCAATACTGCCGTCCATTCAGGAATTGTAATACCTGTTGTAAGCTGACCTACGGATAATGTGATTGTTTTCTCATGTTCTGCGATAGCCTTTACAACTTTGTCATAAGACTTCATTGTTTCTTCATCATCATCGGTACGACCATCCCCTGCAGCAACCACTACTTCATAATCCTTAAATATAGGATGATCCTTTAATTTTCTAGCTAATGCCTTTACACTTTCTACTCTATCCAACAACCAGAATGTATGGTTTAATTCAGCCCTTAATTCTGGTGTGGAGAACGGAAACTTCTTCTGTAATGTTAACGCATCCAAGAACTTATCCACAGACAAATCATGATTGAATTTCCCATTTGTAGTTGCAAAGAACTCATTCAAGTCAAAAGCATATTCTTCCGTTTCGCCTTGAATTTCAATACCTTGTTCCAGTTCATCTCTTACAATTTCCGACATCTGGTATGTATAAAGATTTAGTTGCGGCAATGTAGCATATGGATTTTCTTCTTCACTTGAAGAATCCCAGCTGTGCTTCTTATTCTGCTCATCAGCATAAGTCCAGTTATAAATTGCATTATCAGGGAACTTAGAATTTGCAAGTGCTTTGAACGGCGTGCCTGACAAGTGCAATGTGAAGTTACGTTTAATCCTTTCAAACGCAACATCTGTCTTGTATGTATCAACACCTTCATGAGCTTCGTCTATAACAAGTACGTCCCAATGAATAGTAGAAATTTCTTTCAATTTATCATGTTGATGCTCGCCAAAGTATATAGAGCCCTTTAGATCTTGTAAAGAAACAAAATCTATCAATCCCATTTTAACGATCCCATCCGACTGACGTTTCTTTTCATCACGAGCATATTCCTCGTATTGAATTACATACGGCTTATCTTTAATTCCGTCAACGTTACTCACAAAGAAATATCCTGATTCTCTCCCAAAAAACTTGATATAATCCGAATACCAACTATTTGCAATAGCAGGTCTGTTAGTAACAATAAGAATTTTCTTTGCATCTATCTGCTTGCAGAAATCATAAACAGATAATGTCTTTCCAAAACGTGGTTTTGCATTCCACAAGAACTCTCCGTTCTCATGTGTCTTTTGATATTCCACAGTCATATTGACCGCTTCTTTCTGTTCCTCACGCAGTTTATAAGGCACGACAATTTGTGTAGATTTCAATATACCTCTATCAGTTCTGAAATCATAAAACATTCCCCGTGATACAGGTCCTGTAACATGAAACCATTCGTTATTCTTTCCTGCTTCCTGTTCAATGCCTGACTTGCGGAGATATGCATGAAAATCTTTATCAGTGAACACATCTCCCGAACCATCATCAAAAACTGCATTGCCTTTCCATTCAAGATTATATTCCACATCCGCCGTGTGTGTCTGTTGTTTGATACGAGTCTCTACATCTTGCTCCGTGTAACCTATCTTCGTCCATCCATTATGACGTTGCACCTCAGGAGTGGTATAAGCATAAATCATAGGAACAACTGATTTAGTTGTATTAATATTTGGTCTATTCATCTATACCATCTCCTTTACTTTAGTTTCAATAAAAGCAATTTCTTCATCGGAAAGATTGTATTTTTTGTATAACTGAATATCTATATCGTGAATTGATTTTGTCCAATCAATATCTGAATTATCGGAAAAATCCTGTATTGGTACATTAGCCCATTTATCTTTTGTAATGCTACCCGTTCTTTTTAAAGTAGCCAATAAAGCTCTCATAAATTTAGTTCGAATATATTTGGCACAGTTTTCTGCAGCATTTTTGTTATCACCCAATCCAATACATATAAAAGAATCAGTAAATCCTGACATACTATAGGAGATAGTGGGTTCGCCCATAACTGCCGCAGCCTTTCCATCTGTTATAGTTCCAGCCCCACCATTCGTCTGCGCAAAGATTATTTTGTTCTGAGGAATATACGGATTATCTTCGATGTATTCCTTAATAATATAACGATAGGCTCTTTTATTATTATATCTTCCTAGAAAACAAATATCATCTTCGTGAGTTGGTTCTTCAGTAAAAACATCTTCAAATTTATTAAAAGCATTTGAATTTACAACATTATTATTATTATTCAAAGCTTTTTTTTCTGGGTATTTCTCAAAAAACAGATCAGAGTAATGGAACAAATCTCGTGATGATATTAATTCAGTCATTACATGTTCAGATTTACATTTTCTTGCAATACTAAACAGTTCATCAAAGGGAATAAATTCACCAATCTTTCCAAAACTAACTTTACTATCACGATATGTAATAGCGATGCCACCTGGAATTTGTGTTTGTGGAAACACATTAGAGCTCTTAGCTTCAAAAGAAAGAACTTTTAAGTGGTCATCATTTAGCATCTTGTCGTTCCATTCTTTAGATGTGAAACCCGCATTAAAAAGAAATCTAGCAGGAGTTATAAGCATAGCTTTATCAGAGATTTTATATGCCTCATTCATAAATTTATCATAGACTGGCAAGTCTCTTGGACTGTCAGATTTTTTTTCATCCTGATACGGCGGATTCCCAATTACGTAATCAAACTTCATAACTATCTACCTTCCTTTACGCTTTTATATGTGATTGACTCATTACTTCTCCAATCGTAGATTCGGCAATCAACAGCCTCTGTATCATCTGTTTTATTACCTTCTACAAAATCAAAGAAACTCATCTGTTGATACTCTTCCACAGGTTTACCAAACGGAACTGTTCCAGTAATGCCATCCATCTGCCAGATGTTCCAAACTATTATGTTTGTAATCTTCTTAAGTTCAGCATCCGTCGGCACTCTGTTCCATCTATCCTGCATATAATCCACAAATGTTACCAATAGATTAATTCTGGCAACCAACAGATTATCGCCTTGGAACTCATATCCATACACACTCTGATATGCTCTGATGACCCACTTGAGCCACTCAGCTTCTGTTTCCGTGTTTTCGTTCACTACACGTAACTTTCGATCCAAAATCCCAATACGCTTCTTAACATCAATCAGCTCACCTGTTGAAGCATCATATCTGGAAACAATATATGGTGCTTCACCACAAGTGATTTCTAACCGTTTGGAATCAACATACTTCTGCCAATCCTTTGGATTATCAAATACAATCGGTTTCTCTGTCGGAATCCATGATTGTCCTTCCTCTGTGTTAAATACATTCTGTCTTCCAAACCATTCCTCATCACAATGATTATTCATCTTATTACATACCCATGACGGTGTGAACACTTCTGCTTTCTTACGTGTTCGTTCCGCTTGTTTTTCAAGACTTTTACTGATACGTGGCTGTATCACTCCTGAAGCAAAACCCTTCAATAATTCAATTGTTATATGTGTTTTTTCATTTATGTCAGCATCATTTTGTGTGTATACATTTGTGGCAAAGATTATATTTTTCTTTGTCGTCTTATCTTGTAATAAACTTTTTAAAACTACGCTAACAGGATATGAATTAAGGTCTATTAAATTCATTAATTCCTATTCTCCTACTCTCATCTGATACATCTATTTTGTCATAGAATCAATCACATTTTCCAACTTATATTTTTCAAGCTGAGGCATATTCTTTTTTGATGTATTGATTCCATATTCTGGCTCTGATTTTTTTCCTTTATATGCCCGATAAACAAATAATTTGTTTGTTTTATCCTCCCACGCAGATGTTGGTATTACGTATATTATTGGATGCTCTCCATCTTGCAAATACAAGAGTAGCACATATAAATATTTATCTGTAATATCAAAATACTCTTCCTTCATATAGACATAACCCGTTCCTTTTCGGATTGTCTTTACTTGGAACTTCAAAAATCCATTTCTAGTCTCTGTAACAAAATCAATTCCATGATCATCTACTTCACTCGTATATACATTCATCCCATATGATGTTAATGCCATTTTAGCATAATACTCACCAAAAGTTCCTAATTTTTGCTTTGTCAATTCTTTTCTTGACCAGTTTAAATTATACATGGATTTACCTCTGCATTGAATTACTCTTCTACCTCTGGTATTCTTCTCTCGAATATCAGAACATCTTCACAGGCTGTAGAATTAACACCAAAACCCAATATTGCCAACGCATTCTTTCCTAATTCATTGGAGTAGATTGTGTGCAATTTCCAACCATTCCGTGCATGTTCAGACAGAATATTCATCATTTTTTGTTTATCAATAGTTCCATGATTTTCATTGATAATTGTCACAACATCGTATTCGTAGAACTCATTAAATGATTTTGCATAATTAACATGTCTAATTTCTTTTTCCTTAATATCCGTTTCTCTCTTAATATGTGCCTTTATACTAATGCCGTGTTTAGAACTATATAAATCATCAATTTGTTTATAAAACTTTTGCTTTATGAGTTCTTTATCTACCCCCGCATTTGCAGTAGCATCTATTTTTTCAACAACTTGATCGTAGACATCTAAATATTTTTCTGGTCTGTTTTCCGTTTCAAGAACAAGTAATGATGCACCACAAAATTTAAGATAGCACGTATCACATAATAATCCGTCAAAATGATCTCCTGTAAGAAGCCCAACCTTTTTACCACAATTAATACATTGTTTTGCCATTATTCAATCTCCATCCTCATCTCAAATATACATGTCAGTGATATTTCTTCAACTAAATTCATATAAGCACTTTCATATATTGTACTTTTTTTTCGTCCTAATTGCAATTATATTCACCACAAAAAAGACATCAGGACTTAATTTCCCCGATGCCTTTATTAATCTAATTAGATTTTTATTCTTTTTAGCACAGTTCCCTACAAAGCCTTTCTATTTCCGCATCAATAGCCTTCGTATTGGCTTCGTCTAAATCACAACTAAGTTTTATTGTCCGATTAACACCATCTTCTACGTCTGGAAGATTTGTGATTTCCGTATACGTATTTTCTACAAATTCATCCATTTTAGCAAGTAACGACTTTGGAAGTTCATACAAAAGGTCAAGCAACGTTTCAAATGCCTTATCAGTATGTAATGTTTTAAAGTATAGCCCCCATGCTACTATTCTTTCATATAACAATGCAAACTGTTTTGAAACATAGACCATCATATCTAAATCGCTTGGTACTCCCGCTTCACCTATTGCATCCTGTATTGTATGATTTAACAATATATCAAGAATACTATTTAGTTTAATAATTTCTCTCAATTTTAAAGAAATATCATCTAAGAGTTCCACGGGATTAAATTCAACTACATGTGTAGTAAATAGTCCGTATTTGAAATTCCATCTATGTTGTTGCAATTTGTCAAATTCCCCTTTAAGAACATGTGCAAGAAACTTATACTCCCATGCATATGGTTTTTCAATTAAAACTCGCACAGCTCCTGAAGGAAGATCGCTATTTAAAACATGCGGTTGTAGATCTTGCGAAATTTTCTTATATATCAATCCATCAGAAAATATTAATGCCAATTGGTGCTTCAATGTCATAGTAATATCTCTTACAGTTTCATAAGTATAAATCCATTGTTGCGATTCCTTATAAATATCTGACACAAATTCAAAAATCTGTGGATTATCAACAACTACTGAAAAATCAACCGTCTTATTTGTTTCCCATATTTTCAGTTGATTATATATTTGTTTATCCACAAAAACAAAAATAGGAATTCCTTTCGCCTTGGCATGTAAATACTCTAAATTTGTAATAGATTTCCCTGCTTCAGTAATATAACCGTATCTTGTTCCGATAATGAGTACAAAAATATCTGCTGATTTATCAACATTATTTAAGCAGTTCTCAAAAGTTCCTACACAAGGCTCTATTGGAAATGAATCAAATTCCGAAAGCATTGCTTGAAAACCATAATTCGTTTCAAAAAAATCTTTTAAATCTGCCCTTACTTGTTTTAAGTCGTAGCATGTTGAACTAACAAAAACAACTGGTGTATGTCGCATCGTATCCATATTTTCTCCTTGTCTAGTATTTCTTACAGTTTATAAACAATTCCTTATTGTTATATAAATTTTACTACTTCAAAGAGAAACTATCAACCATTTGCACCTCAATAATGTACCTATATAGAAAAAGGGATGCACCGAAAACATAGTCCTTCACTTCCCTACTACCAAATATGCGTCAAACTCACTCAACGCCTCTTGTATTTTCACACCTACTTGTTCAATGCTATCATGAATTGTCAGCATAGTGTGATGAATTTCCTTCTCGGTATCTCTATCAAAATGTTCTTTTAAAATACCTGTGGTAATAACCAATGCTTGTATGCTTTCTTCTATTTCTACAAATTCATTATAAATATTATCTATCGTATTTTGCATATCTTCTGTTCCTCTTTTCTATTCATATCCTATTTAACTTTTCCGTATCCAACCAATTTCACAAGGTCATACGACGTATTCATTTCATCTGCAATCTGACGATAATTCAATCCCTGTGCGTGTAGTTCCTTAACCCTAGCATCATACATCTTGCTCTGTGCTATTTCAGGCAATTTCATTGTCATTAATTCCTGTACGGTCACGCCCAAGAAAAATGCCACCAGACAAACATCATACAAATTCATATTACGATTCAAGAATACGCTTTCCAGATGCCATTGCTCTGTTATCGGATTGTTCGGTAACTCCTTGTAATACTCAAAAAAATCCTTAGATATTTCTATCATCTTTCTTTTCAGACCTCGCTCCGTCACATACTTGGTGTATTCCATCGCAGAATGTAGGTATTTCCCCACATCAACTTCATTCTGAAAATCTATCGGTTTATAAAACACATCGACAATGTATGTTGCCACCTTACATTCCAGTTCTGTGATATTGAAATCTGGTTCTCCCTCATAAGGTACTTCCAACTCAGCACTCATTAAGGATGGGCTTGGTTTGCTGGATATTTCCACATTGCTATCAACCAATCTACAATTATGCTTTGCGCAGACATCCACACCTATCAACTGATGTTCCCGATGCCAATATGTCTCTCCACATTCCTGTCTATCTTCCCTCGCGCAAAGAGGACAATACTGTAGCCACCTTGTTTTCGCACCATGCCCTTTTTTAATATAAAGTACATTATTATATTCCTTATCCATTTTTAATAGCAAAGCATATGCTTTTTCCTTTCGCTCTTTTGGAAGAAATCTAGCATTTTGTGGAAACATAGTATGGTTCATTATTACATCTTCTAATGACATATATCTATTGATCCCTAGCACTGCTTCATCCGTCAGTTTGTTCCAAAACTCTGGGTTCGGTTTTGTGCAAGGATTGACATATAAATCTTCTGCAACGAACCGATAACGTGCATATCCCGTTCTGACAAAAAATCTCGCCATCCAACTATAAAACAATTCGTCAGGATATGGTTCTGGTAACATAATCATATCATCACCTTCTCTACTGGAAGATAATCGGATAGAAATGTCACCACGTCCCTACACTCATTTTTCGCTCTCATAACCAAACTGGAAATCAAAACAAAAGCATTTTCTTCTTCCTCTTTCGTATCGGTAGGAATCAAATCTTCAAGTTTTATCTTTGCTGTTGATGTCTTTTTCTTCCGCGACACAAATGAATGCAATAATGACAATCGCTTTCGATACGCTTCATCTAACATTTCTATGTTGACAGTTTCAGTTCCGTTCAGAATTGCCAACTCTTGACTGTCATGCAAAAGCGACACCACAATTGATAAGTTTCCTTGACTCCGTTCGTATAGCCATTGGATGATTCCCTCATTTATCTCTGTACGGTTCTTCACATATTGATATTGAAACAGCATTTCACAAAAATGTTTAAATTCCGTTCCATACTCCATAGTGTCATAGCAAAGCCCTAGTGAACGTCTTGCCAATTGGAATGCCTGTTCAAAGAAAACTCGGCTTTCTGGAGTTCCAACTAATATAATAGATATTCCAGCGTTGTTGATAAGCTGTGTAAGCGCACCTATCAAACTCTTCCCATTTTTCGAGTTCACAACATTTTGAATTTCATCGACTACAATTAAACCAATATGTCTTAGTGCAACTTGGCTCACAGTCCCGATCAAAATATCAATTGTCGCCTGCGCCCTTAATGCCTTTGTATAATAAGATGTATCTAAGTGCATATCAATTACACGCAATATTTCTAACAGCATTCCTTTTATGGAAGAATCCCAAGGACATTGCACAAGAACACATGGAATGATTTTTATATCTGACTGTTTCACTTCAAGAACCTGCTTTTGCATAATTAGATTAATGGCACGAGTGACACAAGAACTCTTTCCACAACCTGAAGGCGCAATTACCGTAAAAGCATCGGCTCCACCCATAATACTGCTATACTCTTTTCCTCTGATAGCCTTTGCATTCTCATTTATCTGTGCTATAGCAACTTGGCTGCTTTTCTTCTGCAGCGAATGTAAGAGTGCTAAATATAATTTGGAGTAAATTTCTTTAGACATATTGTTAGGAATAAATACCTTATACAAATTTTCTAATGCTATCAACCGTGTTGCCTCGTTCTCATTGACAATATCACTATTGTATTCTGGCAATATCTGTAACGCTTCCTCTAACTCTTTCCCCATGAGTAACTCAGGTAATTCTTTTACTAAATTCACATTATACATTCCATACACCTTCTTTCATAAAATCCACATGTCGTAACTGTGTTTCTTTTCTTCGTGTATTACGAATATCAGTCAATCTAACGTCCTGACATCTTGGCTTATTCGCAATAGTCTGAATGTGTTCTGCCAAATCAATCTTAGCTTGCAATTCTTCCTGTTTCACACTTCTCACTAATTGCTGCTTTTCTTTCTTCATTTCTCGAATCTGCTCTATGGTTTTATCTGCGTATCTGCTTTCGATAATATCAAAGGAAACAAAGCCACCTTTTTCTATCACCCAAACTTCGGATACATTTTCTGGATTATAAGCAACCTGCACTTCTTTCCCTTGCAGATATTCTTCAACATAATTCAGATTCTTATATCGCAATCCATTTACCTTTAGTCCCTTACGTGTAAATACACCCTTTGTACGTGGCAAGAGTGTTAAGATGAGTTTCTTCGGTTCTACATCAATCATGTTTGCACCCAGTTGATTTCTGCCCCACTCAAATATCTGATTTGCAAACGGTTTTACTTTCGCTTCTAACATTTCCTGCGTATATGGGAAATTCTCAACTACTCTTTTTGAATTGTAGTAAATAATACACCTCAACACGATTTGCTCAAATTCATCAAACGTCAAACACGCTTCTTCTTGATAATTTGTAGCCCCTCGCTCACGATAATCTGGCATTATTACACCTTTATTTTGTAGTAACTCCTTATAAGATTCTTGCAATAAGTCAAAGAATTTTTCGACTGGTCCTTTCAAATCTGGTCTATATGGTGGTAGATTGATAACTTGCACACCCAATTGAGTAATCTGCTCAAATTCGTATGATGTATATTCCTTTCCCATATCTGTCACGAAAATTGCAGGTAACTTATTGGTGTTCCATTCCTCTTTTTGTATCAATACACCATGTTCTTCACACCACTTTTGCTTATCTGTAATTATGTTCAGCATCAAACTTTTCAATGAATAATTTCCACCCTCAAGCGTAAGCGCATACCCACAACACAAACTGCTATACGCATCAACACAGGCAGTCAGTATCGGTCTACCTAATACAGCACCAGATGAATCCACAAGAAAAATATCGCACAGCGTTGCATCCAATAATCCAACACCAACATTCGGTGCAAATTCCTGTACACCATCTCCTAGTAACGGTCTATTATTTCTTTCATAACTTTTCTTTCCGTCTCTGGAAATATAGTACCTACGCAAATCCTTATGTTTTCGGTAATAATATCTAAACTGACAGAACGTTGGATAATTCGGTAATAATTTCCCGTGCAAATCGCAATATTTTTCCTTAAGCATCAATGTGTACGCTGTCCGCAAACTGTTCTTATGAGACGTGTAATAAAACCTGTTTAAAGCCCAGCGCATATGCTTTTCTTCGACACTTAGTTCCTTCGTATTCTGTTCTTTAGGTGCCAAAATCGAAATGTCCTGAAATGCCAAATACCAACCAAGATATTTTCTGATGGTCTGCTTACTAACATCTTTCGCCACCTCATTAATCATATAATTTCTTTTTGTCACATCTGCCACAAATGGAAGAATCGGTGC
>JAZNRY010000117.1:0-12481 GCA_045590995.1 Paludibacteraceae bacterium
GCCTCTGTTTGAGGCGCAATATATACTTTTTTCATGTCTTTCTGTTTTTTATTTTAATGTATAGTGTAAAGTGTAAGGTGTAAAGGCTGGGAAGATGCGGCTTTCGCCGCTATTCTTGCCTCTAACCTTTAACCTCTAACCCTTCGTCTCAGAGGCGAACGCCTTGTACATTGTACTTCACGCCATCACGGATGATGATGAGTTGTCCGTTCTCGATAACCTTAATAGCCTTGCCTTCTGGAGCAACGATTTGGTCAAAACCTGTTGTTGCGTTCTCGCCCATGCATACGCGGCGACGACCTGGGAGTTGAGGTTGTTCGGTTGTTGGAACGGTATTAGCGATGTATGCACGATTTGCAGGCAAGGTATTTTGATCATTAGCAATCCAAATCTTATTATCTGCGATAATATAATGACCAACCAAAACTGTATTTGCTGCAATATCAGTGAATGTACCAGTCAAGCCACCAACACCTGCGACAGGAGATTCTTGTTTTGCACCTTCGTATGCAACTACGATCTTATCGGCAGTAGCTTTGAAGATATATGGTTTACCTGCCGCAAGTGCAGTACCTGCTGCAAGTTCATCTAACCAAAGTCCTTTACCTACTTCCAAAGAAGAAACCTCGTAGAACTCTGCACCTGCAAATTTGCTTGAAGCATATGGCAAACTGATTGTACCATAGTTATTCACGTTTACATCGCGGGTGTAGAAGTCAGTGGTGTATTTGTAGATAGCAATTGCTTTTTGACCAGAAGCGTAGCAAGCAAATAAGTCAGAACTTGTGTTGTACATCAATGTGTTGCGATTTTCGCTTGTTGCTTTAACTGTAGCAACGCCATCAGTGTATGAAATTGTCCAAATGTATGGTTTTGCGGCATCAGCGTCTGTTGGAACTTCGTCGTTAGCTTTGAGGTAGTTATTACTTCCTGAACCAGCGGCATAAAGATAATCCTTTGTATTTACATCTTGGATAGTATAGTTGCTACCGCTTGCGAGCAATTGGAATACACCAATTTCTTCAGTCCATGTTAAGAAACAATTGTTATTACCGAACTTGGTAATTGCAACTTGTTTGCAGTTGTTTCCGCTCTCGTATGATTTCATTGCGAAGTTCTCCTCTGCAGCAGCCACGATGATATAGTCCTTAGCAGCCAATTCGCTTGCATCGGTAACGAGTACCCAAAGACCTGCACTGAAATCTTCTGTAGGGGTTACAACGATTTCTTCCCATTGAGCCACGAAGGTTACATTCTCTGTTGGCATTGTAAATTGCTTTCCTGCTTCATAAACAGTACCATTATATTTCCAACCGACAAACTCATATCCCTCTTTTACTAATTCACCTTGATTTTCAATGTAGAATGTTTGTCCTGCTTGGTATTTTGTCTCATCTACAGGAGCAGCGCCTGTTGCACCATTCGCATCATAAGCAACAGTATAAGTTTCTATTACGCCACCTGCTTCAACTGCAGTAAGGAAATATACTTGCACTTGTACTTGGTCACCTTCGTTTTGTTGGAATGTAGCCACAAAACCATACACATCGTATGCCTTATTTGCATCTAATGATGCTGCATACTTGTAGTTGTTACGGAGTGTAACGGTTTCTGAACCAATAGTAAATGTAGTATTTGTTGCAGCATCAGTTGCAAATGTCACAGCAGCATCAAATTGTACATTCTTGAATACTACATATTTATTCACATCAGTAACCGTAGGTGCGGTAACAAACTCAATTGGTTCTGCGGCAACACCAGGAGTTATAGTCAAATCTTCGTACTT
The DNA here is from genome assembly GCA_045590995.1 of Paludibacteraceae bacterium. Lineage (GTDB taxonomy): Bacteria > Bacteroidota > Bacteroidia > Bacteroidales > Paludibacteraceae > Colicola. The sequence goes on from JAZNRY010000117.1 coordinate 1,787, forward strand.
ATTAACGGCCTTCAACTCTGGCAATGATTTGTATGGACTAGATGTACCGACAAATCCTTCTACGCGATCACCTGCTTTGAATTGTTCATCCAAAGTACCATCGTAGATAAGTCCGTAACCGCTATTATCTTTGATATAGATAAATGATTTATCCTTTAAAGGATATACCACCTCAAATTGACTCAAATATGCAGTTTCGTCAACAGGCAATGCCATTGCAGTAGCTACATTCACAGTTTCCACACACTCACCTGTCAACGCAACCTCTACAGATTTAGAAGTTGTAGTTTCTGTAATGGTCAAAGTAGCAACATGTTCACCAACTGCTGTAGGAGCATAAGTAACTATTACCTTATTGGCATTAATAGTTGCAGTGAAATATGTAGCATTAGCACCTGTGACAGAAGTTGAGAATGTAGGAGTAGCAATATTGCGCGCAGTAATCTCAAATTCTTGCGAAGCGGATTTGCCATTTATCACAGCACCAAAGTCTTTGCTCGTTGTATTTACTGAGATAGAAGGATCAGTGTCAGGCAATACATAGAATGCGAAAGATTGACTTGCGATGTTACTGGTTCCTGTAATAGTTGTATAACAACGCCAGTCTGCCGTATTGTAAATACCCACATAACGGGGGTCGGTTGTTCCTTCTGTGTACAAATAACCACTATTCATTGTAAACTCTTTAGCCTCTCCTGTACCGACACGCACTCCGTTGTTTGTATTTGTACAATACAACCACTTCGCTGTTTGATTAACTGGATAGATAGTTATATTATCGCCATTCTTATCAATATTCCAAAGGATGTTTGTTGCGTTGGTAGCAATCTTGTTATCAGCGACAGTTACAGCCACTGCTGTAGGCGCACCAGTTGTTCCCCTATCATTGCTCATTGCATAGGTGCTGCCACCTGATGTGCCAACAATAATTACTTTATCTGTTGGATTGATATCAGCCAAAGCTGTGAGCGTATAAATAATTGCCTCCTCTGCAGAACCTGTCAAAGCAATTGTTTTTGACAATGTAGAACCAGAAGTGATATTCAATGTTGCATTATGAGTGCCTACTGCTGTAGGAGCATAAGTCACAGTTACCGTTTGAGGGAAAGTTGCATCTTTAGCGATTGATGTAGGTGAAACAGTAAAGGTGCTACCATCAATTGCCAAAGCGATATCCTCTGCCAAATTACTTGCGTTGATAGTAAATGTTTCGGTATATTCAAAACCTACATATTTATCGGCAAAAGCAATTTCATTTTTAGAAATAGTCCAAGTAGGTTCTACACTAATATCACAATTAGGAGAGTAGTCTGTTCTTTTAGCAGCAGGTGCATAAGTTACTTCAATAGCAGTTATACGAACTTGACCATTAGTTGCAGATCCAGTGTTGCCTACGCCAAAAGTAACAGATGCTGCGTTTACATCACAAACTGTTCCTGAAACTACATTTGAACCTTCTAATGTCAATACACCTGTTTTGTCCACAGTATAAGTGACTTTTACCGTTTGAATCTCATAACCCGCTACGGCAGAAATGGTGAGTGTAGCATTTTCTGTTTGATACAAACGCCAGTTGGTACCACTGGTATAATACTTTCCTGTATTGCTTCCACCAGTTACAGTAACTGTGATATTTGCATCCACTGGTATCTCTGTATGTTTTGACTCGTTAGTCCAACTATTTGCTTCTGCATAAGTTTCAATTGATTGCGTTGCCGTAGTAGGTGTTCCATCTCCACCTTCTACCACAGCAAATACAGCGTAGTAGGTAGTATTTGCTGTAGGTTTGTCGGTTGATTTAATATAAGTAATACCTGTGCCATCAGAATTAACAGAAGTTGCAGCAGTCCAACCCATGAATTTCTTACCATTAGGACAATCTGCTACGGTTGGTAATTCACCAAGTTCTGCACCTTGTACCACTGTAGCCTCAGTAGTTGTACCCGCATTGTTCCATGTGATAGTGTAAGTAGGTTTTGCGCTAACAGTGATGTCGTATGTAGTACTTTTACCCTCATATGTTACAGTTACAGTTTGAGTACCAGTAGTATTCATATCGTAACCTGTAAATGTAGCTAAGGATGTCACATCTTTAGTCGTTGCGTCATCATAAGTAGCAGTAATTGTCGACTTTACGAATGCGTCCCCTTCCGTAAAGGTGGTTTTATCTCCAGTGTGTGCAATGCTAACTAATGTAGCAGCAGGAGCATTACTACAACTTGTGGTATAGTCAGAAATAGTAGTAGTGCCACCGCCAGACATGTAAGTAACACTCATTTTAGTGATACGAACCTGTTGATCTCCTTCAACATCTAACTTGAAGTAAGTATAGTTTGTCTCTCCAAAATCAATGCTTTTGTCTGCATAACTAGTAGTTGTTGAAACACTTCCAACTTCAGTCCATGTGCTTCCATCTGTACTACCATAAACAAGCAAATTATCTGATTTATAACCAACATTAAAACTCATTGATTTAATTGCTCCAGGCAGTTGATTAGATACAACAGAACCATTATAGGTCGAAGAAGAATAAATACGCAACTGAGTAGTAAAATGACAATCTGTAGTATAAATCGTCACATCGTCATCTAATTTATGCTCTTCATTGTCGGCATATTGCGTACCTGCAGAATAGTTAGAGAAAGTATATTCTTTTGTTGTTTCAGTAGGAGTTCCACCACCTGTGGTTTCTTTTTTTGCAAACACATAATAAACACTATGCTCCTCGCTTGGCATAACATCTGCATCGGTAAGCAATGTTGGTGCGTTAGCTTGTTTGGTAGTGATTTCGCTTTCACTCCAACCAATAGGCTCTGTACTTGTAGGATCACAAGCCACAGGAGTAATATCTTCTAACGCATCTAACAAGTTAGCACCTTCTTCGACTTCCAAAGAACCTGTTACAGAACCTGCTTGATAAGTTAAAGTGTATTTTTGTTTTGGGGTAGTGCTGCCTGCTGTTGTAACAGACAAAGTATTCAGTTGCAATTGAACACCAGATGTTGATGCAAGTGTAAATATTACTGATTTAGAAGAACCCGTCCAAGTGCCTTTTCCAGCCGCAGAAGGGTGAGAATAAGAACCTGTATTTGCTGATACAGAAGCAAATGTTTTGGATCCTTGTTTTTCCCAATCAAAGACAATACTAGTAATTTCACTTTCCGATGTTATCGTAACAGTGTTTTTTGCATACAGACGCAATCCTGCTGCATACCAAGTAGGTGCAGTAGAGCCACTACCCTTTGCAAAAGTAACGGTAACGCCATCGACTGTTACACTGTTCGCAGATGTGAGAGTAAAATCCGCACCCCATGCGTTTCCAACGCCGAGGGCGAGCATCGCGAATAACGCGAAAAATAGTTTTAAATGTTTCATAAAGTTATAATTTTGAGTTAATAATTTCTTTTTTAGTGTAAAGTGTAGAGTGTAAAGTGTAAAGGCAGGGAGCCTTATCGCTTCGCTCTAAAACTTATTGTATACTTTATGTTTTATTAGCGTTCCAATGAACGCAAAGCGAGGTTTGAAATGTTGACATGATTTGGATTCTTTCCCAAAATTGCAGTTTATTATAAAAATGGGAACTATATACGAGTTGACACTGATTTTATTTTTAACGACAATTAATGTCAATTACAATGTCAATTAGTGTCAATTCGAAGATAATCATTTGTTATTGCCCAAAAGAATGCAGCGCACTGCATTGGTGGGCAAAACAAATGTCTATAACAAAAGGTGTCAACATGTATATACATTCCTAAAATTTTGGGCAATATTCTATAATTGTTTTTAATTTTGGTAGCGAAAAAAAACGAAATAGAGCCATATAGCCCTATTTCATTTGGAAAGTAACGCACGGTATATCAGTGTAAATAAGTGTAATCAGTGGGAATATAATATCCCACGGACGAGCACGGATGTGCACGGAAACACGGTATCTGCTGTTATCTCATGTTTTTGCGCAGCCACAGAGCAAACACTGGGTCGGCAAATACAACCTTACTTCTTGTTTGCGTATCAATCAACTCCTTCTCAACAAGCGCACCTTTGACACGCGCGATATTACTGTAAGCCCCCAATTGATATTGTTCGCGGATATTCTCCTTGCCAAAATCAGTATCCACCCCATCAAGCATCGCATATAGAAAATTCAGTTGAAAAGGAGTTAATTGCTCTGTCTGCTGGATAAACAAAGCGGCATTTTCGTTGATGAGGTCATCAATACCCAACTGCAATGTTTCTTCAGAAGCGACTTGCTGCGTATTGAGCAGTGTCAGCCAAGCCAGTTGCTGCACATACGATGGGTGCAGTTGCACCGATGTGCAAATCTGGCGGGCAATCTCCTCGGGCAACTCCTTGCCCCACGAGCGGAATCCCTGTTGCAGATACGGAATCCACAAGTCTTCTTTTATCGGTTCCAGCGGAATAATGTCGCCGAACTTATAAAACGGATAGCTGCTCTTGAGGAACATGTTTTGCAGCAAATGCTTTTTGCTACCAAACAAGCAGTAATTGACATGCTGCTGATGCTGCCATACGCTGCGCATGCGCTTTTGCACCGTCAAACTGTCTGCGAACTCACCCACTTGCTGAAACTCATCAATGCACACAATCAGGTGAACATTCTTGCGCTGCGCAATAAGTTCAGGCAACTGCAACACTTCTTCTGGCGAGTGTGTACGGGGCGAAATGCCCAACGAAACAGAATACTCCTCCGATGATGGCATGTTGTACGAAATCTTTGGCGTCAAACGCGTAAGGAACTCAGCTGCTGTTTCTGTCCACTGCTCAAACTTGGAATTGGTTTGATGGAGGATAGACTCTGCAAAATGGTTGTAGAATTCATATTCATTGCGGCAGAAATAGGCATCAATGTACACCACTTTGATGTTGTCGCTTTGAATTTCTGCCATTGTTCGTTTGACCAGTGAGGTCTTGCCCCAACGGCGAGGAGCCATGAGTATGGTGTTGATGCCATGCGCAAAGTTGGCTGCCAAGCGTTGCTGCTCGCGTTCTCTACCGATAAAGTGATTGTCGCCAATCGCTTGACCAAAAACAAAGGGCTTTTGCAGTTCTTTTTGTGGTGATTTCATAGGACTTGTGTTTGAAAATTCGCTGCAAAGGTACAACTTTTTTTTGAATCACACAAGTTTGTGTCACACAAAGTTGTGTCACACAAGTTTGTGTTGATGTTATTGCGCTGATAATCAATCTTATGAGTTGTGTATTTTTCTGAAAAAATATTTTTATCAGGGTGAAAATACACAAGCATTGGTAGTGCTTTTACCGAGTTTGGCGGAAAATTTTTACCGAGTTTGGCGAAAATACCTCCCGCGGACGAGCACGGATGTGCACGGAAACGCGGTATATAAATCCAAATATGTCAATACATCAAAGAACTCTTTCGTTCGGCGAGCCGAACATGTATAATGATATGCTTCAAACAACAGGCGCGAGTAACGGAGAAGGGGTCGGTTTTTTGCCACTTCCATTTGTCAAATTCCACTTTTTCAAATATATTTTCGTTTATATTTGTTCAGTTCAAATAAAAGCACTACCTTTGCAAAGCAAATCAAATGAAAACGGTTAAGACACTCCACTTTGATTTTGTGAATTTTGTCGTATCATTTTCGTTATCATTTGATTAGCCTCCAATCAGGCGTGTCTTTTTGGAGCATTACACATAACCTGTCAGTTTTTTCGCTGACTCGTGTTTGTGTTTTTAATAGCGCGCGTATGCGTGTGCGCGCTCCTTGAAATAATGATATGATAAAACGACAGTGAGGTAGATAACGCCGTAACAGGCAAGTGCCATGATGTGGCTAATGGTAACCGAGTGGTATGCGAAGTTTCGGCTGAGGAAGCCCGCAGCCGAAGATAAGCCGAGGATAAGCCGAAGATAGACTGCCCAAAAGTGTAATTTTGGTGTCATTCAACCGACCCTTTCTCCGTTACTCACACCTGAAGTGGTAAGCATATCATTGCTTTTGCGTTCGTAGGAACGCTACACAATAATATAGCATATATTAACTCAAAATTATAACAATATGAAACATTTCAAATTATTTTTCGCGTTATTCGCGATGCTCGCCCTCGGCGTAGGAAACGCGTGGGGAGATGTTACCTGTGATTTTACTACACAATCAACAGGACATTCAGCATACACCGATTCATGGTCGTATGGTGATTTTACAGTGTTTGGCGGTGCCAACAATAACAAAAGTTGGGCATATGTCAAAATGGGAGGAAAAAGTGCCAATTTAACGTCTGCTAATCCTGTTTACATTAGTTCTCCTGAAATGACATCCGCAATATCGAAAGTTCAAGTTTCAATTATTGCAGGTAGTTTAGCAAAAACAGATATGAGCGTTAATAGTTGGGGTGTATATGTGTATTCAGATGCTAACATGACTAATCAAGTTGATTATGTTGAAGGTGGAACAATAACTAAAAATGCCGCTGTTTTTGAGTTTACACCAACTTCTGGAACTACTTGGTCTGCAAATAATTACTACAAAGTATCATTTAATCTGACGAATACAACCACAACAAACGGAATCATTTGGGTGGATAAAGTCACATTTGTAGAATCTACTAACGGTGGCGGCGAAACTCCAGTTGCTTCTTTGAGTGCAACTCCTACGACTATAGATTTTGGTACAGTCTATCAAGGAACAACTGTAACAGATAAAACCGTTGCTGTAAATTTCGCAAACTTGACTGGCAATGTAACTTATAGCGCTTTATCTACTCCTTTCTCTGCAACTGGTACAATCTCTGCAACTGGTGACAAAATCACCATCTCAGCAGACGCTTCTACTATTGGCGGGTACTCACAAACTCTTACTATTGCTTCTACTGCAGATAGCAAAACTGCTGAGGTTACAGTAAAAATGAATGTGGTAGAGAAACCTGCTCCAACAGGCACCTTTACTCTCCATACAGGTGAATTGATTGAAGGTGATTATGTGATTTATTATAGCGGCAAAGCAATGAAAGCAGAGGTTGCTTCTAATCGTCTTCAATATGTTGAAGTTACTCCTTCTAACAACGAAATCGTAGATCCTGATGCTGCTGCTATTTGGCATATTGCAAAAAGCGGTGCTAATTGGACTGTTTACAACAATAACAAAGGCTATGCTGCAGGTACTGGTACCAAAAGTCAAGCTGGTTTGGTAGCAAACCTTACTGGTGATAATGCAAATAAAGCCGCATGGACAGTAACAGTAAGTGACAATACATACGAGCTTGTGAATGTCTATAATACAAGCAAAAGCGTCAACGCAACTCTCCGTAACAATGGAACTTATGGTTTCGCTTGTTACGCAACTGGAACAGGTGGTCCCTTGTCACTCTATCGCAAAGCAGGTACTAAATATAATGTAACTGTTAGTTCTACTACTAATGGTTCTGTAACTGCTAACCCAACTTCTGCTGAAGCAGGTACAACTATCACTTTGACCGTTACTCCAGAAACTGGTTATGTACTTGATGCTATTACCGTAACTGACGCAAGCAGCAATCCTGTTACCGTAACAGACAACAAATTTACAATGCCTGCTTCAGATGTGACGGTCACTGCAACTTTCAAGGAAAACGAAAAACCTGCTGCAACTCTTACTTTGAGCAAAAATGGTATTGCAGAAACCTTCCCCGGCTCATGGAAGCAAGACGATGTTGTGACATTGCCCTCTATTACAAGTGACTGCGTAAAAGAGTTTGTGGGTTGGAGTGCTAATCCTACTTGCAATGTGGCACCAGAATATGCTGCTGGCGATTCATACACCCTCACAGCTACTGCTCAAACACTTTATGCAGTATATGCAACAGTAGGTGCAGGCGAAACTTTGACAATTACTCCAAGTGCTGTATCTGGTAGCGCAGACCCTTATACATTCACAATTGATGCTACAGGTTATTCATTGACAGCTAAAAAGAATACTGGTTCTACAGCTCCTACTTATAATACATCAAATGAAGATGTTCGAGTATATGCAAAAGGTACTATTACTTTGATTGCTCCAAAAGCAATGGGTACAATTGTATTTAATCTCAGTGCACAAGGTAAAAAGCGTTTGGCGCCTATTACTGCTTCTGTAGGTACTATTGCAACTCAAGCAAGTGGTGATGCTACTGTTACTTGGACAGGCGATGCTACTGAAGTAACCTTTACCATTGGCGATAATGCAAACTATGGTTCGGACGGCGCAACTAAAGCTGGACAACTTTGCTTTGGAACAATGACAGTAACGACAGCAGGTTCGTATTCTAACTACTCAACCACTTGCGCCGCTGCATTGGCTAATCCAACCTTCTCTCTTGCAGAGGGTAAATACACCGAAACCAAGAGTGTGACTATTTCTGCTGCAGAGGGTACTATCTATTATACTTTGGATGGTACTGATCCTACAGTTTCAAGTACACAATATGCAGGTGCTATTTCTCTTAACGACTGCGGCGAATACACAATCAAGGCTATTGCTATCAGCGCAGATTCTCAAAGTGATGTGGTTTCTGCTACCTACACGATTAAACTTCCTCTTACAAACAGCCAAGCTGCTCCTTACACAGAGGCAGAAGCTATCGCTGTTTACGATGGTGATTGCTACGATAACCAAGATGTATATGTAAAAGGTACTGTAAAAACTGCTACTTTCTACAGTAGCGGTACTTACACCATCACATTGACTAACGGTTTCCAATTCTACAAGTTCTATAAAGACGGAAGCAAGACATTATTTGCAGATGGTGAAATCAATGTTGGTGATGTATTGGTTGCTTGTGGTAAACTCAGCAAGTACAATACTACTTACCAATTGGCAGAAGGTTGCTACCTCGTAGAGCATACCCCTTATACAGGTGAAAAGACAGACATCTCTAATACTGATGCTACAGCATACACCGTTGACCAAGCATTTGCACTCATCGCAGATGTAAGCAGCGATTTGACCAAAGAGGTATATGTAAAAGGTCTTGTAGCAGTTGCTCCAACAAGCAATCCTACTGCGGACGGACAAATGACATACTCTATCTCTGACAATGGAGAGAATACTGGCAATGTTTTGAAAGTTTATTTAGGTTTGAATCTCAATGGCGAGAAGTTTACAAGCAAAAATGATGTACAACAAGGTGACTATGTAGTAGTTAAGGGTAAATTGCTTGACTACAATAGTACTTACGAGTTGAACAAGGGTAACCAACTCGTACAACACAAAAAGGCTGCTACTATCACTATCGCAGACATCACTATGGAAGTAGGCGAAACCAAAATTATCGCTGCTACCATCACTCCTGCTGCTGCGGAGACTGCTGTAACATACACTATTAAAGAGAATGCTGCAAACGCGATCTCGTTGTCTGGCAATGTGATTACAGCAAATGCCGTAGGTACTGCAACTATTACAGCAACTATTGCAACCGCTGCTGATTACATGGGCAAGACTGTTGATTTCACAGTTACTGTAACTCCAGAATCTACAAGTGACGAGGTTGTTATCCTTGCTGAACTTGATGGAAAGTGGTATGCAATGAAGGGTGCTGTTCCTTCTGGAAAATCAAATCAATTGGATGCTATTGAAGTAACCTATTTCAATGGAACACTCTACAATGTAGCTGAAGAAGTTAAGGCATCTATCACATGGACGCGTTCTGTAGTAGATGGAAAGGCAACATTTGTAAATAATGGTAAATATCTCAAGGGCGGTACTTCTACTAACCTAACTCTTGTAGCAACTGTAGATGATGCTTGCAAGTGGATGTGGAATGAAGAAGATGGCTACTATACTACAAATACATCAGGAACAATTAGAACATTCCTCTATCGTGAAAACTATAATTTCAAAAACTACGGAGCTAGTCAAGCAGGTGAGGATAATAAAGATGGAAATTATGGAAATCTCCCAGTCGTTACCGCTCCTGTATATGCAACAGGTGATCCAGTTTACACCCGCACAATTGCCTCTGGCGATTATGGTACAATCTGCTTGCCTTATGCTTCAAGCAGCTATAGTGGTGCTGAGTTCTATGAGATTTCTTGGATGGAAATGGATGGTACTACTCCTAAGGGCATTTGGTTAGATGAAGTAAATGGTAATCTCACTGCGGGTAAACCATATATTTTCAAGGCTACAAGTACAGTGTTGACTGTAAATTGTACTGGTAGTGCAGTTGCTAATCCTGCAGCAGGTGAAGCTGGTTTGGTTGGTACATTCAAATTGATTCAAGATTCAGAAACAAGTGATGATCCTTCTAACACGCTTGAAGGCAACTATATGATTGCAGGTAATCAATTCTTACTTTGCGGTACTGGTTGCTGGTTGAACGCCAACCGTGCATATATTGATGCTACTATCATTGCTAATCACACCACTAAGAAAGCAGAAATCCCAGGTCGTCGCCGCGTATGCTTGGGCGAGACCAGCGAGAACACAACTACAGGTGTTGACAACAACCAATTGCCAAATGCCAATATCCAAAAGGTAATTGAGAACGGACAATTCATCATCATCCGTGATGGCGTGAAGTATAATGTACAAGGCGTTCGCCTCTGAGACGAAAGGTTAGAGGTTAAAGGTTAGAGGCAAGAATAGCGGCGAAAGCCGCATCTTCCCAGCCTTTACACCTTACACTTTACACTATACATTAAAATAAAAAACAGAAAGACATGAAAAAAGTATATATTGCGCCTCAAACAGAGGC
>JAZNRY010000118.1:0-32369 GCA_045590995.1 Paludibacteraceae bacterium
AGATTGCACACCTGTTACGCACCCGTGCGCCGGTCGCCGCCAGAACAAGCAAGCTTGCTCCGCGCTGCCCCTCGACTTGCATGTGTTAGGCCTGTCGCTAGCGTTCATCCTGAGCCAGGATCAAACTCTTCGTTGTAAAAAAGAAATTAATTTTTAGCTCAGAATAACCTTCTCTATTGTGTACTTATTAACGGGAACCGTATAATAAAAATCGTATTACACGTTTTCAGTTTCCCAATTGAGCAATTACTTGCTCTCTTGTACTACATTATTGCTTCAATCTCTCAAAGATCACTGTGATTTTGCGCTCATTTTTCGTTTAGCGCGAAATCGGCTGCAAAGGTACTGCTTTTTTTTGGACTGACCAAATTTTTTAGCAACTTTTTGCATTTTTTCGTCACTTTCTTCGTAAGTGGCTGATTTTCAGCATTGCGTTTTCTCAGTGTGATTTTCGCCATTTTTGAGGTTCGCTAACCTCAGGCGCAAATCGGCTGCAAAGGTACTGCTTTTTTCCGAACTGACCAAATTTTTGGGCAAAAAAATGCTAAAAAACATCACTTTCTTTGTAAGTAACTGAAAATCAATATAGCGTTTTTTTACAACAAAAGTCCAGTAGAGCACCATCATTGCCACGACTAAACATATTCGCGCACGCGATATATTATGGTACGGGGGCGCGCGCGTACGCAACAATTGCGCATGTCATCACTTTAAGGTATATTGATGTTACCTTGATAGTACGCTTCTCCCATAGGAATCTAAAGATAGGGGTATTCATGGGATATTCGCGGAGTATTCGGGGAGTATTCACGGGGTATTCATATGTATCGGTTATGTGTCGGTTATGTATCGGTTATGTATCGGTTATGTATCGGAACAGACACGGAGGTGGGAGGGGCGACAACTTAGATGAAAGACAATAGATTGTAAAGGACGATTATTTTTTTATAACGACAACACCGACAACTTGCGCGGCAATCAACTTCCTGCCGCGCTCAAGGAAAAAAGTATTATAATGAATTACTCCCAAGCCGCTCGAGGGATATTGATTCGAGCGGAATATTGTCAATATTGTCGTCAAATAAAGACAATACATTAAGCATATGTAGTTTTACAACCAACGACAATACCGACAAATTGCGCATCGCGTTCGGTGTGCAGGTCGCAAAGAATGACTCCGTCATTAGAGCGACAGCACCCTCCGGTTGTTCTCCCGTTCGCTTAGTTCCTGCCGTAGGAGTTACGACAGGCGCTCACTATCGAATGTCCATGGACATTCTTCACCCGCACAAATTGCAAATTTGCGGGGTCCCCGAACGCTCGAATCGTACGGCAAAGCCGATCGTTCGACCGAAGGGAGATAAGAATTCCCTGCCGCGCTCTGGGGATTCAACTAAACTGGTGAAAACGGAAAACGGAAAAGTGAAAAGGGTGAGGGGGGAAACATTATACAAAATTAACCAAAATGAGAGCGGAGAATGAGAGAAAATAATGTATTTTTGCATTTTTCTTGCGTATATGAAAAAAAAGTAGTACCTTTGCGCCGCTTTTTGTGCGCTATGAGCGAACAATTTTCTTTCCTAAACGAAAAATAAGTACAAAAAAGATAAAATAAATCATTATGGTAATCAAAGTAAGTAACACTAATCAACCCAATTGGACAGAGGTAAAGGTGAATGCTAACCTTCCTAAAAACCTCCACAAACTACAAGAAATTGCATACAACCTTTGGTGGGTATGGAACTCTGAGGCTAAAAACATCTTCCGTTACATTGATAACGAAGCATGGCACAAAGCGCAATCCAACCCTATCGTGCTACTGAATATCATCAGTTATGAGCGCATGGTGGAACTCAGCAAGGACAAAAAATTCATGAAAGAATTGGATGCTATCTATGCTGATTTTCGTGCGTACATGGACGAACCAAAAGACGCTAAAAAGCCAAGTGTAGCCTATTTCTCTATGGAATATGGTTTGACTCATGTGCTCAAAATCTATTCTGGTGGTCTAGGCGTTCTCGCAGGTGACTACCTGAAAGAAGCATCAGACTGCAATGTGGATATGACCGCTATCGGCTTCCTCTATCGTTATGGCTACTTCACACAAACGCTCTCTCCAGAAGGACAACAAATCGCTAAATACGAGGCACAAAACTTCTCTAACTTGCCAATCAGCCAAGTGATGAACGAGGATGGTACTCCAATGGTCATTGAAGTGCCTTATCCAGACCGCACGGTGAAGGCATACTTGTGGAAGGTGGCTGTTGGTCGTATCAACCTCTACCTCTTGGATACCGACAACGAGATGAACTCTGAGTGGGATCGTCAGATTACTCACCAACTCTATGGTGGTGACATCGAGAACCGTATAAAACAAGAGATTATGCTCGGTATGGGTGGTGTACTTGCCCTCAACAAACTGGGTATTAAGAAAGATGTATATCACTGCAACGAGGGTCACGCTGCCTTCATGGGCTTGCAACGCATGCTCGACCTCGTGAAGAAAGAGGGCTTGACCTACCAACAAGCGTTGGAGGTAGTTCGCGCAAGCGGTCTTTACACTTGCCACACTCCAGTGCCTGCAGGTCACGACTATTTCGAGGAGGGCTTGTTCTACAAGTATATGAATATGTTCCCAGCTCGTTTGGGTATCGAGTGGCATGACTTAATCGGTATGGGGCGTCAAAACCCCGAAGACAATACAGAGCGTTTCTCAATGTCTGTATTTGCATTGAACACTTGCCAAGAGGCAAACGGTGTGAGCTGGTTGCACGGTGAAGTGAGCAAGAAGATGTTCGCTCCAGTATGGAAAGGCTATTTCCCAGAAGAATTGCATGTGGATTATGTGACCAACGGTGTGCATATGCCAACTTGGGCTGCAAGCGAGTGGAAGACTATCTACAAAGAGACTTTCCCTAAAGAGTGGTTCAATGACCAATCTAACCTCGCCATGTGGGCTCCATACAACGATTTGCCAGAAGAGAAGATTTGGGCAACTCGTATGAACCTGAAGTGCAAATTGATTGCATACCTCAAAGAGCAATTCCGCGACAACTGGATGAAGAGCCAAGGTGATCCTGCTCGTATCGTGCGCGCACTCAACGAGATGAATCCTAATAACTTGATTATTGGTTTCGGTCGTCGTTTTGCGACATACAAACGAGCTCACTTGCTCTTTACCGACTTGGAGCGTCTTGATAAACTGGTAAACAACCCAGACCGTCCAGTACAATTCTTGTTTACAGGTAAGGCTCACCCAGCAGACGGTGGCGGTCAAGGACTTATCAAGCGTATTATTGAGATTAGCCGTATGCCACAGTTCCTCGGTAAGATCATCTTCCTTGAGAACTACGATATGCGCCTCGCTAAACGCCTCATCTCAGGTGTGGATATCTGGTTGAACACTCCTACTCGTCCATTGGAGGCATCTGGTACTTCTGGCGAGAAAGCACAGATGAATGGTGTACTCAACTTCTCCGTGCTTGACGGTTGGTGGAAAGAAGGTTATGTAGAAGGTGCAGGTTGGGCATTGACCGATGTTCGTACCTACGAGAACCAATCACACCAAGACCAATTGGATGCGGCTACTATCTACCAAATGCTTGAGCAAGAGATTATCCCAATGTACTACGCTAAGAATAGCAAGGGCTACTCTCCAGAGTGGATTCAAACCATCAAGAATAGTGTGACAAAGATCACCCCACGCTTCACGACCAAGCGTATGATGGATGACTACTTCGAGAAATTCTACAACAAGTTGGCTAAACGCCATGCTCTCTTGTTGGCAGACAACTACCAAGTAGCAAAGAACATCGTAGATTGGAAGAACAATATCGTGGCTCATTGGGATAGTATTGAGGTGGTAAATTCTACTCTCAACGCAAAGAGCGCAGAGCTGAATGTAGGTAACAAGTGTACTATTGCCGTTGAGTTGGATGTTAAGGGCTTGAACGACAAGGGTATCGGCGTTGAACTGGTTGCACTTCGCACTTCAACTCACAACAACGAGAAATTGTATGAGGTTAAGCCATTAGAGTTGGTACAAGCAAAGGATTCACGCCTCTTCTTCGAGACAGAATATCAATTGGCATATGCAGGTGGTATGAAGTTTGGTTTGCGTATGTATCCTAAGAACGACTTGCTGCCACACCGCATGGACTTCTGCTATGTTCGCTGGATTTAATTCAGTATATAGAACTCCCTTCGGACTATAGGTTATAGGCGAAAGGCGAGAATATAAAAAACTGCTTCCTGAGGGGAGCAGTTTTTTTATCAATTGAATAGATCGGCAACCGAATTAGGGCTGAAACCTAAATTCTCTCTAACTTAGCGTAAGTGACAAGCAAGGTCTTTTTGCCCACTTGGTCGAAAAGAATATCAATCTTATCATTGTCGTTCTCACGATAGACCTCCAAAACCGTACCCGCACCAAAAACACGATGCAACACACGGTCGTCCTTCTGCCATTCCGAGCGAATGGTTTTCTTCTTGCTCTTTTCCTTCGCTCCCGTTGTAGGCGTAAGGTGAGCATGACCCGCAGACGCCATTGGCATGGAAGGTGCCTTCGGCAAAGGACGAGAGGAAACAGCATCTTTATTCAACACAAATTGCTGGTCGATATCCTTTAAGAAACGAGATGGTGTCGTGAAAGTCACCTGACCATTGTGGAAACGCTGCTTAGCGTTCAGCAGGAAACAACGCTCCATACTACGCGTAATAGCCACATACAACAAACGACGCTCCTCCTCGATCTCACGAGCCGACTGACAAAAAGCCGAAGGAAAAAGATTCTCCTCCATTCCCACGATGAAATTAGCACGGAACTCCAATCCCTTTGCCGCATGAATAGTGAGCAGCGTGACACGCTCCTGCTTGTCGTCTAAATGCTCATCCTGATCGGTCAATAAACTAACCTCCGCCAAGAAATCCGCAATAGGCGTGAAGTCTATTCCCTCTTGCTTGCGACGCTCACAGAACTCGTGAATACCACTCAACATCTCCTCTAAGTTCTCATCGCGCGCCACTCCCTCGGGCGTAGTGTCGCTCTTGGCTTCGCGCAAAATACCCGTTTGCATCATCAGGTCTTGCGTAAAAACAAATGCGTCCTTTGTAGGCATCTCCTCTGCAAAACGCTCAATCATCTGCGCAAACTCCATCACCTTCTTTTGGGTAGCCGCCGACAAGTCATCCGTCATTCTATCTGGTGCTATCGCCACTTGCATGAGCGAACACTTGTTGCGTTTTGCCGCCTCATAAAGACGCGACACCGTAGTGTCACCAATACCACGAGTGGGATAGTTCACCACACGCAAAAACGCCTCATTATCGTCCCTATTCGACACCAAACGCAAGTATGCCAACGCGTCCTTAATCTCCTTGCGCTGATAGAAACTGGTGCCACCATAAATACGGTATGGGATCCCCAACTGACGCAACTCGTCCTCAATCACACGCGACTGCGCGTTCGTGCGGTACATCACCGCTACATCGTCGTACGAATATGTGCTTGGAGCTAACGAGCGGATATGCTTAGCCACTGCTTTCGCCTCGTCGCGGTCGGTCATATAAGTAGCAAGCGAAATGCGCTCACCAATATTCAATTCGGAGAATACCTCCTTGCGTATCTGCCCCTTGTTGTGGCGAATGAGCGAGTTGGCGGCATTCACAATAGTCTGCGTGGAACGGTAGTTTTGCTCCAACTTAAAGAGCTGGGCTGTAGGATAGTCCTTCTGGAAATTCAAGATATTGCTAATATCTGCTCCGCGAAACGAATAAATAGACTGCGCATCATCTCCTACCACACATATATGCTGGTATCGCTCTGCCAACCGCTTGATAATCATATACTGCGCACGGTTGGTGTCCTGATACTCATCCACCAAGATGTATTGAAACAACTCCTGATACTTCTCCGCTACCTCCGGGAACTTCTGCAACAATGTATTCGTATTCACCAGTATATCATCAAAATCCATTGCATTTGCAGCCTTCAGTCGGCGATTGTACTCCGCATAAATACGCACCATCTCTGTCATCTTCTCAAAGCGGTCGCGCATCAAATACTCGCGGTCGGCTGCATACTGATTGGGCGACTGCAAGTTGTTCTTAGCCATAGATATACGACCATGCACTACATTGGGCTTATACACCTTATCATCCAACTGGAAGTCCTTGACAATATGCTTTACCACCGAGCGAGAGTCTGTGGTGTCATAAATCGTATAATCGCGGGTATAGCCCAACAACTGCGCCTCCTGACGGAGCAGACGCGCAAAAATGGCATGGAAAGTACCCATCCATAAATAACGCGCATAGTCCTCACCTACTAATTGGCAAATGCGACTCTTCATCTCGCGCGCAGCCTTGTTCGTAAAAGTGAGTGCCAAAATATGCCCTGCAGGTATCCCCTGCTCCAGCAAATGAGCAATCTTATAGGTCAAAACGCGAGTCTTTCCCGAACCTGCACCAGCAATCACCAGTTGAGGTCCGTCGTTATACATTACAGCAGCAAGTTGCGAGGAATTAAGAGCGGATGATTTCATAATTTTGTGCTTTTTACTTGATATTACCAATGAAAATAGAGCGCAAAGTTACAAAAAAAAATACAAATATCAAAATAATCATGCAAAGTTATTGTAATTTGCAAGTTTTTTTGTACCTTTGCAGCGAAAAGTTATTTGCAGACAATGCTACCTACTGATTTCATAGAAAACCTGCACGAGCAATTATCTCCCAATGAGGTGCAAGCGTTGTGTCAAGCGTTGGAAACGACGCCTGTGACTTCTATTCGCCTGAATGACAAGATAGACTACCTCACTTTTGAGTGCGACACGGATGAAGTGCCATGGCACGAAGATGGTTACTACCTAAGCGAAAGACCACCCTTTACCCTTGACCCCCTCTTTCATGCAGGTTGTTACTATGTACAAGAAGCCAGCAGTATGTTCGTAGAACATGTGCTTCAGCAATACCTTCCTCGCGAAAGCGTGGTGCTTGACCTCTGTGCTGCACCCGGTGGCAAATCGACACTGATTAGCCAGTATTTGGGCGATGAAGGACTATTAGTGAGTAACGAGGTGGTGCGTCAGCGCGTATTTATTCTTTCGGAGAACATACAAAAATGGGGCAACGGAAACACGGTTGTCACCCATAACCAAGCTGCCGACTTTGGCGTTCGCTTGCCCAATGTGTTCGACTGTGTGCTGGTGGATGCCCCCTGCTCGGGCGAAGGAATGTTCCGCAAGGACGACGGCGCTATTACCGAATGGAGTAATGAAAATGTGAACGCGTGCGCCAATAGGCAACGCAACATACTCCGCGATGTGTGGGATGCTCTCCGCCCTGGAGGACTGCTCATCTATTCCACCTGCACTTTCAATCATAACGAGAACGAGGATAATGTGCAATGGGTGGCAGAAGAACTGGGAGCAGATATACTACCTATTGATATACACCCTTCATGGGGAATCGTGGAGGGTGCCCCGGGCTACCATTTCTATCCACACAAGACCAAAGGCGAGGGTTTCTATATCTGCGCCTTGCGCAAGCATGCCGATGACCCACGACCGCTATCGAAACGATTACCCAAACATAAGCCACAGCCCACACAAACAGTGGAACAGCAAGAGGTGATGAAGAAATGGCTATTGCACCCTGAGCAATGGACCATGAGGCAACAAGACCGATTCGTAGTGGCATACCCAACCAAATACAAAGACCTCATTGATATCCTGAGCAAACAATTCATTTGTATCAGTACTGGCTTTGGTTTATGCGAACTACGAGGCAAAGCAGCCGTACCACAGCATGCATTGGCAATGGCTAAAGCCTTCCAAAAGAGTGCCTTCAAGAGTGTCGAACTATCGTTGGAACAAGCACTCAGTTACCTGCGAAACGAAGCACTGGTGCTGCCCAACATGCCAATGGAGGTGCTACTAATGACCTACCAACAAGTGCCATTGGGCTTTGTCAAGAATGTGGGTAATCACTGCAATAACCTCTACCCCAAAGAGTGGCGAATACGCAAACTATGAGAAGACTACTTACACTGGTATGCCTCTGCTTAACGCTAACAGTGAGTGCGCAGCAATGGTATTTTTGGATTGATGTGTATCAACCTGCACAACGCGATGTACTGCACAATAGTCGGCAAGTCATGTTGGTGAATAACACCCTTGTTCAGCCAAACGACTTTGGACACTCTATCCTCATGGACGGACATTCCGTTGGCAACGAGAAAGTGGACCTCGCAAATGCGGCACTCCACTGCCTATTCACCGCGACGCAGACCTTAGAGAGCCATATGGAGTATGACCGTGTGGAACTCATAGACAAATCGCAAAACACCTCTACCAACTACTACGCTCGAAAGCCATTGTCTGCCCAACAAATGCACACTATCTGCACGCAATATGCCGTAGATGCGGTGGTAGTCCTCAATCAATTGGTGCTCTATGACATCATAGAGAGTTTTCCGACAGAAGGGTCCTATTATGCTTATCTGCAGGCTTATGCCCAATCGCATTGGACGGTGTATCATTCCGCTACGAAGAGCACTTCCTCGTTTGCGTATGCTGATACACTACTTTGGGAAAGTCAACTCGCCAGCACGCGCAACAATGCGCTTGCTCAACTACCATCACGCCAAGACGCTCTCTTGTACTTGGCAAGCGAAGTAGGAAGTGCTATAGCAGAAGAACTCACACCGCAATGGGTGCCAGTTCGCCGATACCTCTACGAGAATACGCATCCTCAACTGCAAGCGGGTTTGAAAGCCTTTCGCTACCAAAAGTGGCAAGAGGCCATTGGCTGTTGGCAAGAGGTACTGAGGGGAGAAGGTGATGAGGTGATAAGGCGAGAGGTCAAAGGAAAGGAATATAAAAAAGCCGCAGCGTGTGCTGCGGCGAATATCGCTATTGCTTACGAGATGCTTGGCGATTATGCTTTGGCTTGCGATTACGCCCAGCGTGCCATCCGCCTTTTCGGCGCTTGGAAGACGGCTTACGGTCGTCAGCAGCAAGTGAACATACGCTACTATCTGGCGCAGCTCCAAGCTCGGCAAGCAGGGGAACGCGCTCTATAACCTTCTGCAAGAATCGCTCAATCTTATTAAAGAATCGTTTATCTTCGGGACTCACCAAGGTGATGGCCTCGCCTTTGTTTTCCGCACGCGCTGTACGACCAATGCGGTGGACATAGTCTTCCGCGTCGCGAGGGACATCATAGTTGATGACCAATGGCACATCGTCCACATCAATGCCTCGTGACACGATATCTGTAGCCACCAGTACATCCACCTTGCCATTGCGGAAGTCCAACATCACTTCATCGCGTTCTTTCTGTTCGAGGTCAGAGTGCATCGCACGGGCGTCTATATGAATGGCACGCAGTGCGCGTGTAAGGTCCTTTACCCGCTGCTTTTTTCCGACAAATACTATGACTTTCTTAAGGTTGCAATTTTTGAGCAGCAACTTTAGGAATTCATTTTTCTGCGCTTCGTAGATATCAATTGCCTGTTGTCGAATCGTCTCAGGTGGACGCGAGATGGCTATCTGCACCTCCACGGGGTTGTGCATGATGGCTTTCGCCATCTTGCGGATATTCGCTGGCATGGTGGCAGAGAACATGATGGTCTGTCGCTCTTTTGGCAACCTATTCACGATGGTCATGATGTCGTCGTAGAAGCCCATGTCGAGCATACGGTCTGCCTCGTCGAGGATAAAGTATTTCACGCCCGAGAAGTCGATGTCGTAGATATTCATTTGGCTGAGCAGTCGCCCTGGTGTAGCGATGACTATATCTGCACCCTTCTGCAAGCCAGTTACTTGTGTACCCCATGCTCCGCTGTCATTGCCACCGTAGATCGCCACGGAAGAGAATGGGACATAGAAACCGAACCCCTCCATTTGTTGGTCGATTTGTTGTGCTAATTCTCGTGTAGGTGCCATGATGATGGCATTGAGTTTGTTGGGGTCGTGATTGTCGTATTCCAAGTTGGTAAGGAGAGGTAGGATATACGCAGCCGTTTTTCCCGTGCCCGTTTGTGCACAAGAAATCACATCATGTCCATCCAATATCACAGGTATGGTCTGCTCTTGCACGGGTGTGCAAGTATCAAAGTGCATATCCCAGAGGGCATCCAACACCTGATCCGATAATGCTAATTCGTCGAAGTACATATTAAACCAGTTCCGTTTTTCAGTTTTCGAAAAGTGGTGCAAAGGTACTGAAAAATTTGGAGATATGCAAGTGATGTTTTGTGAAATGATGATTTATTGGTGCGATTTGTATTAAAACTCACTTCTTCCTTTTTTTGAGAATAATGCTGCAAAAATCTTCGGCATTTTGGTAGTTTTGTGCCGAAGATTCATAAAATTGCATAGTCAAAAGTGCATCTTTTTAGTAAAATCGCACGATTTACAGTGCATTTTTGATAAAAAACTGCACATTTTGTTGTGCAATTCGTTTTTTTTATATACCTTTGCAGCAAATTTAAATATTATTTATATGGAAACATTATTTGCTACATCTCAAGAATTGATAAACAGGGTGAGTACTGCCTTTGTGCGGGATAAACATGATGAAATAGATTGGAATAGTCGTTTGGTTGCTATCTTGGGTTCACGAGGTACAGGTAAAACCACGATGATTTTGCAGCACATTCGCCTATATGACAATACGCCACAGACATTATATGTGATGGCAGATGATTTTTATTTTACCACTCATCGGTTGGTAGATTTGGCACATCAATTTATGTTGCAGGGTGGCAAACACCTTTATATAGATGAAATACACAAATACCCTGGATGGTCAACAGAGATAAAGAATATCTACGATATGATGCCTGATCTGAAGGTGGTGTATAGTGGATCATCCATTCTGGATTTAGAAAAAGGAGGGGCTGATTTGAGCCGAAGAAAGGTAGAATATACATTGCCTGGGCTTAGTTTCCGTGAATATCTGAATATATCTCAAGGTTGGAATTTGCCACATTATACATTAGAAGACATTCTTGCTGGTCTGGTGGACTTCCCTTACGCAGAGGCTAGACCTTTACAGCTATTTAATCAGTATTTGCGTGAAGGATATTTCCCTTTTTTTCAAGAGGATAACTACGCCATGCGTCTAAATGGTATTATCAAGCAAGTAGTAGAAGATGATATACCTAAGTTTGCAGAAATGGAAGTAGCATCGGTGCAGAAACTTAAGAAATTGCTCTATGTATTAGCACAAAGTGTACCGTTCAAACCTAATTATGCAAAATTAGAGCGTGATTTAGAAATTTCCCGAAATACTTTGCCTAAATACCTTCTCTTTCTTGAAAAAGCAGGTTTGATAGGGGTACTTCGCGAAAAAGCTAATGGTATCAAACTATTAGAAAAAATAGAAAAGGTATATTTGCATAATCCTAATGAGGCATATGTATTATCGGATACAACTCCCGATATTGGAACAATACGCGAAACTATATTTTTTGCATGGCTTCGTATTGGACATTTTATTTCCTCTTCATCAATTGCAGATTTTGAAGTGGATGGTCTAACTTTTGAGATCGGAGGCAAGAACAAAACAAGAAAGCAGATTGCCACATTACCTGCAGACAAGGGATATGTAGTGAAAGATGACACAGAGTATGTGTATCAAAATTCTATTCCATTGTGGATGTTTGGTTTTGTGTATTAAGAATGTGGGATAGTATTGCTTTAGGATTCCTTTTTCTATAATAATGCTGCAAAAATCTTTGGTATTGTGGTGTTTTTGTGCCGAAGATTGTGCCAAATCATTCGATTAATTATAATAGATTTACTCTATCTAAAAGGAAATCTTCGATATTGATGTATTGCACTCCGTTGTTGTCAGTCCATGGGAGAATATCGTCGCGCACGACAACAATTTTAGTATATGAATCATCAATACGAGTGAGCGAATTGATTTCTTGTTGTCGTTTTTCTTCATCTGCAATTGTTAATGCCGATTGAATATAATATCGCATATTGGTTTTATTCACAACGAAATCGACTTCCAGTTGTGAGCGCAGTTTCTTGCCTTCCGCATTAGTATGGTTATATTCTACGACTCCCACATCCACGCTAAATCCTCTGGAGATAAGTTCGTTGTATAAGATATTCTCCATAATGTGGTTTTCCTCTTGCTGACGGAAATTAAGCAGGGCGTTTCTCAATCCATTATCTGCAAAATAATACTTGAGAGGAGTATCTATATACGAGCGTCCTTTAATGTTATAGCGATGTGATTTTCTCAATATATATGCATCAACGAAGTAGTCAAGATAGGATGAGATAGTTTCGTTTTTGATGTTTACGCCTTTTACTGATTGAAAGGTATTGGCTATTCTTGTAGGATTAGTAAGTGATCCTACTGATGAAGACACCACATTGAGGAGTTCGTCTAAGACTTCTGTTTTTGTGCGTAGGTTATTACGGTCTATCACATCTTTGATGTATGTGAGACGGAATAGGTCCTGCAAATATTTGGCTTTTTCTTCGTGTGAGTTTTTATGTAGCACGAAAGGCATGCCGCCATAGGTCATAAACTCGCGCCACGCATATCGTTTTTCATTGGGATATGCCTCGTAAAACTCCTCGTAAGTAAGTGGTGTGATATGTATCTCTTCTCCTCTATCACGGAAAGTGGTAGCAACCTCCGATGAGAGCATTTTGGAGTTGCTTCCAGTGACATAGACATCTACATTTGGAAGAGTTTTTAGTCCGAGTAGTACATCAACGAAAGAGATTTTAGCACCAGTCTCTTTGGGTAAATATGGATTGTCAATGGTTTCTACCATTTGTATCTCATCAAGCATGATGTAATATTCGGTGTTGGTATCCTGTACCGCTTGTCTGAGGTAAGCACTCAGTTCGAGTGGGTTGCGCAAACGAATAGCAATATCGTTGTCAAGTTCGATAGCGATGATTTGCTCAGGTTTGATTCCCTCTTGCAGAAGGTATTCTCGGTATAGGACATTAAGCAGGTAAGACTTACCGCAGCGTCTTATTCCTGTGATAATTTTTATTTGTCCATTTTTTCGACTATTGATGAGTCTTTGTAGGTGTCTTTTTCGTTCAATTTTCATATTCTATAGGGTATTTTTGCGGTTATCCGCATTTTTACCCCGCAAAGGTAGTACTTTTTTGTGATATAGACAAATGTTTTTCTGAAAAAATGTGCAGTATGCAGAAAAATATGCAGAAGTTGCATGCGCGGTTCATAATAAAAAATGTGCCAGAACTCCCTGAGATTCCTGACACGGTAGTGGTTAGTTTGAATGATCTGGACGATTATGCGTTTTCGAGATTGACGCTCAATGCCATTGAGAAACTACTCATCCATTATCACTCATAGTTTATACTAATAAGACTATGATTAAAACTGAAAGAGGTTTACACTATTCCTAGAAAGGTTTCTTAAGAATCGAAACTTTTTGATATGTTTCCTAAAAAGGTTGTTAAGTATCCTTGATAGGTTGTTGTTTGTCGATTCTGGTGCAAAGGTACTGAAAAATTTGGAGATATGCAATAATCAGTTGGGAAAATACCAATTTGATAGCAATATTTGGCTTGTTGTCAGTTCGTAAATAATTCGATAACTCCTCTCGTATAGTCTTAGCAGTAGGTGAAATAGTTGTGGGTATTTTTAGGGTAAAAATTTAGCACTAAAGGTATATTTATCATTTTCAACTCCTTCTTCATCAGAAATAAGAAGCACTTTTATCAATCCAAATGCCTTTTCATATGAACCGACTACAAACATATCACCTGCTCGAATATCGGTTATCGTGTTATGATGCATAGAATAATCATATGCGGTTTGAATACTACTAAAACTTGCTTTACCATAATCAAAGTCACCAACGCGAGAGAATAAAATACCTTCTGATGCTCCCCACGAACAACTAAGTTTATCTATTTTTAACGAATCTGTTTGTCGAATATCATACATGTATATAGAATCTGTTTTTGTTGAATCAGCAATGGATGTTAGTAATTTGAAACTGAAAGCGGAGTGTCGATGTGAAGATGCAGAGTACATATCAATCAATTCTACAACTTGAAAATCGTATTTTTCGGTTGGAATAATCATGCAAGGAATCACATAATCTACGGTTTCAGAATTAGTTGAAATAGCGGTGAACGATAACTGTATGTAGGTTGTATCTTGATAATAAGGGAATGTATATTCCCATTCAAATGCTACATTTGATTGAGATATGAACGCAGTATCAAACAATAGGTTTCTACTATGAATTTCGTCGTAACTATGAATATAAATATTGCTTATCTCCGATGTCTGAGAATGAGATGTAATTTTAAAAACAACAGGAACTCCCGAAGCAATATATTGTACTCCGTTGCTTTCTTTAGCTCCAAATTTAATATTTGGAATCAATGTAAACAGTGATTGCTGTTCGCAAGCGAACAGCAACACACTGCATACTGAAAGCACCATAAAATGATGTAAATTGTTAATTTTCATTATTTAATCTTATACACTTTTACGGTTAAAGTTTCTTTGATAATTTTTCCGCCATTCATATATTGCACTTCCTTATTACGATATGTAGGCAATACATAGTCAGCATCAGGATATTGTTCATGTACCTTGTAGAGTGCTTTGTTTATTTTTCCTAAAGAGCCTAATGATACCTTGTGAGCAATAGATGTTGTTTGGTATTGACGCGGATTATATGGCTCTCCATTGATGGTGTAGATTTTTGTAATAAAGCCGTACTTTTTATACTCCATTTCTACTGTTATAGTACCAAGGCAGTCCAAATCTTGCATGCTTACTTCAAACCTAATATTGTTAGGCTTTACTAAAAAACTATCACTGCTTTTTTGACTAACACATGATGTGCTAACAAGCAAAATGCAAAGCAATGAGAATAATAAACTTTTCTTCATAACTGCATTCTTTTATGTGATTATTGGAAATAGTATGAGAATGTGATTGCAGCATCTGCACCCCAGTTTGCGGAAACAGAGCTTGTTCCCATTCTGTATTTTTGGTTAGATGTTTCTGTTGTAATCTTGTAAGAAGGTACACCCTCTGCTACGATATGTCCAGAATAACCACCTTCTACACCAATCGCAATAGGAAGATCTGCAATGAAGAATTGCAAACCAACAAATACACCTGCACCTATTACGAATGCACCTGTGTGGGTACTGGTGATGTTATCTTCAAATTTACTTTTTGTGGTATTACTATTCCAGCCAATAGGCAATTGAGCTCCCAAATACACATCAAGTAAGTTTTTAGGACTGAAGTGATAGGCAATACCAGGGAGTAGGCGGGTATAATTAGAACCATTGAAATTAGTGGCAATAGTTTCCTTATCAACATCTCCGTCCTCATCAAATTCTGGTGTTACAGTTTTGTTTTTGTTAGTACGAGCAGAGAATTGAAATCCCATGCGAAGTTCCCAATTGTCTGAACAATAATACTTTAGATTTACAACAGGTACGCCATAAGCCCCTTCAACACCTTCTGAATCAATAAAATCAATTAAATCCATCACTTGGCTGACACTACCTCCAATGTACAATCCCCAATTGCCTTTTTGTGGACGATTACCTGTACGAGGAATAACGGAAGAATTTGGTTCACCTGTTGAAATTTGTGCAGACGCACAAACACATGCCATTAGACATGCAACGATCATTAATTTTTTTTTCATTTTTTTTGTTGTTTGTGGGAAGTCGGCTCCAAACGACCCGTGAATAAATAAAGAAAGCGTGGAACCTTACCTTTGCTTATTCTCTATCACGAGGTTCTGGGATACCTACCCTATAAGAATAAGCAAGCAACGCCCACGCCGAATATGAAAAGCCACCAAACAGAGCAATCCAACTAAGGATGCTCTGCGGGCGGGATAGTCATATCCCAAAGGGCGTTTACTGCCTTCTTGTCTTGGATAGGGTGAAATTTTCCAGATTTCGTGATACCAAAACAAGCGCTAATAAACGCTTTTTAATTATGTCTGCCAAACCAAATACTTGGTTTTGCGCTGCAAAGGTAGTGAAATATTTTGGATTGAGCAAGAGATGAGCGATTTTAGTGCGATTTTTATGGTGTATGGTGTAGCGTGTAAGGGTAAAGGCGGCGACTATGTCGCAGTTTAGAGGACGGCGCAAGGCGCCTACTGTTTAGTGAAAAGTGTAAGGTGTAAAGTGGAGAGTGTAAAGGCGGGAATATTAACAAAACGCACTTTTTGTAGTTGAGGAGTTGAGTCGGAGTTCCTTCGGTGTTCTCTCGGAGTTCTCTCGGTCGGCGGTCGGCAGAATAGGGGAAGGTACAATGGAATGAAATCTTAAGAAATGGTATAAATTATAGGTAATAAGTTATAAAAAAAGGGAACTATATACGAGTAGACACTACAACTAAAATCAAGAAGAATTATTTATAAAAAACAACTTAAACAACTTCCGCGGCAATCAACTCCCTGCCGCGGCAAGTCATGGTGTCAACAAGTATATAAATCCCCAAAAAAATGTCACATAAACCCAAAAATGGATTTACAAAGGATACACAACAAAAAAAACAGCTACCCAATCGGTAGCTGCTGATAGGATAGATGGGGTAGGGAGATTATTTTTCCCAGCCATCAAAGACTTCAGGGCCATACACATTGTCCTCGTTGGCATCATGAAGCGGAGCCCATAACTGAGCAAAGAAAGGATTCTTCTTAGCCACCCTATCCCATTGCCATGGACGAGCATTTGGCTGGTCTTTATATGGGTAAGGCATACACTCCTCACACCAGTGACCACCCAGCAATACCAAGCGGGGAGTAGCCGTAAAGCGGTGACCCTCTGCGCACTCCCACTCCAATGGAGTGTCCCAGATGGAAGATCGCTTCGCTTGAAGTTCGGCTTCGCCTTGAAGATAGCTGTCGCTTGAAGATTGCTTCGCTTGAAGTGAATCCGCATAGCCGAGGCATTTACCGCCACGGAAAGCGGCAGCCTTCTGCATGTCCTCAAGCGTGAAGAGTTCTTTCGCTTTGTTCTCATCGTAGCCGTGGTCAAGCAAGACATACTCCTCGCTATTGTGCGAGAGGTCGGTATGCTTCCAATCAGGAATGGCTTTGTATGCCTCCAACGTGCCATAATATGCACTGATGCGTTGGGTCTTGTTGTGCTTAATCCACCATTGCGTACCATGCTCCTTAGACATCGCCATGGCATACATCGCCAGTTTCACGCAGCGTGGGAAGAGCTTGGCAATCTTGGTCTTAGCCGCGAACTTGATGCCCCATGGCAC
The DNA here is from genome assembly GCA_045590995.1 of Paludibacteraceae bacterium. Taxonomy (GTDB): domain Bacteria; phylum Bacteroidota; class Bacteroidia; order Bacteroidales; family Paludibacteraceae; genus Colicola. The sequence goes on from JAZNRY010000118.1 coordinate 17,284, forward strand.
ACTGTCTGCCTTAGCCATTTGCTTAAAATACTCTTTCACTGGCACATTGGCGCGGAAGTGCAAGTAGTTTTCCAAGCGGTCGCCATCAATATACCACATACCATGGAAATTGCGCGTAGTAAACCACTTTGCTTCAAAGATTTTCTCTGGGCGAGGGCAACCAATAGCATCCAACAACAAGCACTCAAACTCATAGTTGCTGATACGGTACTCCTTGCCCGAACCGATATTGTAGTAGTTCTTCCAAAACTCCTCTGGCACCTCATCGCGGCACACGCGCTCCAATAGTCGTCCGCTGTCTTCTACTGTAGCCCATTCCAATACACCACGGATAGGCACATGGAACATGATTGGGTCGTAGTTCTTCAAGATAGCAGGGTAGAGAATACCCGACTGACGGAGTGCCACCCATTGTTTGATAGGCGAATTGGTGATGATACGCTCTGCTTGTGCTTTGGTAAGTCCGTAGTGGTCGTATGCCGATACGCAGATAGGGTCGCCAGCGCGTCCCCAATGCAATGGTTCGCGGCGATCGCCCATCTGAGCGACACTACCGATATACACCACTTTAGGTTGCTTGTCTTCTGGTTGCGCGAGAACAGCGTCGCGGATATTGGTAGCCGCAGAGATGTTGGTACGGAGGGTAGCCTTGGGACGATAGTCCGCTTGCGGAGAAACCATACCACCCACATGGAGAACGATATCAGCGCCTGTGACACCTCGGAGGATATCGTCGTAGCAGGTGAGGTCGCCCCAAATGACTTCTACTTTGTCGGCGAATGGCGCGAGTTTGTCCTTGTTCTTCTTGCTTGGGCGTGCGAGTATGCGCAAATGGTATTTCTCTGGATAACGCAGGATTTCTGTCATACCTGCGAAGCCCATAGTGCCTGTGGCACCAGTAAGGAAGATTGTTTTCATTGTTATAGTTGTGCTCGTATTACAAGTTGTGTTCGTTTATTTTTTCGGATGAACGAGTTGTTGCCATTTTTCTTTGGCGAACTGCAGGGTGTTGTTGATGAGTTGCACGCCCCAGTGTTTGCTCTCTTCCTCATTTGTTTCCTCAAGATATTGAGCAGCAAGCATGGCATCGTTGTCGGTAATAACCAACAATTGGTCGCCCACTTCCAATTCGGAATTGCCCGTTGGAACAAAGAAGTCTTCGCCACGGCGTACCATGATAACCAAGGTCTTATCTGGGAAAATGAGATTTTTGAGCAAATTGCCATGAACGAGCATTTCCTCTTTCACCTCAATCTCTGTGGCTGAAGACTCTACCTCCTCTGGTAGATCAATATCAAAGTGGATGAGTTTCTTGAGTTCCACAGGTGGAGTAGCCAGTTTGAGTTTCTTTGCTACCACCGACAAGGTTGTACCTTGCGCGATGAGCGAAACGATGGTGCAGAGGAAGACGATATTGAATATCAAATCAGCATGCGGTACATTGTTCGCCTCGCACATAATAGCGAAGATGATAGGTACAGCACCCTTCAATCCTACCCAACTGAGCAGCATCTTGTCATTGCGCTTGTACTGCTTGAATGGCCACATACAAAGGAATACTGCTATAGGGCGTGAGATGAAAATCATCACAATACTAATTATCAAACATGGCAGCAAGACCTCTAATTGGAATAACTCATGCGGACGCACCATTAGACCCAAGACAAGGAAAATAACCAATTGACTCAGCCATGTCAGTCCATCGAAGAAACTGCGCGTTTGGCGCTTGCGAGTGAATTTGCTATTACCAATCACCAGACCACCGATATACACTGCCAAATAGGTATTACCCTTGAGGAAATAGGTGATACTAAAGATAAAGATACATGCTGTAAGCACCATAAGAGGATACAGCGACTCGTTGCCAAGGTCCGCCTTGCGCATGATACTAACAATACCTTTACCAAAAATAAAACCAAGCACCGCACCCATAATCAGCTGAATAACAATATCCTGTATCACAGAAAGCGCTGTCACTTGATGGCTGGTAGCAGTGACAATACCAATCATAGTAGTGGTAAGCACATACGCCATTGGGTCGTTGGCACCCGACTCCAACTCCAGCAACGGACGAAGGTTGTGCTTTAGTCCTATTTTGTTGGTACGAAGAATAGAGAATACCGAAGCAGAGTCAGTGGATGACATCGTGGATGCCATTAGCATTGCCACAGCAATACTCACACTTGCCACTGAATGTAGCCAACCGAATACATAGTAGGTAATCACACCTGTCACGAGCATGGTGATTAGCACACCGATAGTCGCTAAAGTCAGACCAGGCACCATCACAGGGCGGATATCCGAAAGTTTGGTATCCAAACCACCCGAGAAAAGGATAATACACAGCGCGATTGTGCCAATAGCTTGGGCTGAGCCCACATTCAGCATATAACCCACTCCGTCGTCGTTGATGAGGCGTCCGATACCGTCAGGACCGAACAACATACCCACTGCCAAGAAAAGCAACAGGGCAGGTACACCAAATTTATCGCCGATTTTATCGGTAAAAATGCTCGCAAAAAAGAGGAGCGAAAGGACGAGGAGAATGAGTTCTACTTGCATTGTTTTTTAGTTTAGAGAACGCGCCTTAGGCGCTACAGTTTCGAGTTTAAAGGCGAGGATTACTCTACGCCAAGGATTTGCTTGATGGCTTCTTGCCAATAATCGAGTTCGTGGTAGCCTTGCGCTACGCGTGGACCGCCTTCCATGGGGCAGAAAACCACCGTAGGATAGCTGCGAACACCAAACAATGCTGCCACCTCAGGCTCTTTTTCTGCATCAAGGGTATAGACATATATCTTGCCCTCGTATTGTTTGGCTACTTGCTCCAAAATGGGGTGCAACTTCTTGCACCAACCACACCAAGTGGTGGAGAAATCTATCAAACAAGGTTTGTCGCCAATATATTTCCACGCAGGTTGCTGACCCGAAGCGAGATCGTAGTAGCAAACTTTCTTCTTGAAATCAGCGGTGGACAGATAAGTTAGCCCTTCTGCCATAGTAGAAAGGGCAAAAAATGCCAATAAAATGGTAAAAATAACTCTTTTTTGCATATTTCTTTTAATTTAGGGTGCAAAATTACAAAAAAAATCGTAACTTTGCAAACTTTATTGATAATTTTGAGTTAGTGAATTATGAAAATATCGTTCGAGCCTTTCGGGCGAGATAAGAATTTTGAATTATCTTCGCTATTACAAGACATACCAAATGGGCAATTATTCGTGCTGACGGATAGCCATACATCGGAGTATTGTCTGCCCATTTTAGCCGATTCCATCGGAGAAACACCCTATCATTTACTCACAATTGCGGCAGGCGAACAGAGCAAGAACTTGGCATCGGTACAACTCGTTTGGGATTTTCTGCTCAAACATCATGCCACGCGTGAAGCCATGCTAATCAATTTGGGAGGGGGAATGATTACAGATTTAGGTGGTTTTGCTGCGGCGACCTATATGCGTGGTATTCGATTTGTGAATATACCAACCACTTTGCTCGCCATGGTAGATGCTTCTTCGGGTGGAAAGACGGGCGTTGATTACCAAGGGATAAAGAATGCAATAGGCACTTTTACCCAACCTTTGGCAACGCTTCTTTATCCCGCATACCTGCACACACTGCCCCCCGCAGAATTGTTGAGTGGGTACGCCGAAATGCTGAAACACGGATTGATAGCCGACGCCAACCATTGGCACGACCTGCTGGCTTGGGACCCTCAGCAACAAGACATCACAACGCTTGCACCACTCATAACAGACAGTTTGGCAATCAAAAAACGGATTACCCTTGCTGACCCGCATGAGACAGGCATACGCAAGGTATTGAATTTCGGGCATACTATTGGACATGCCATAGAAGCTGCATACATGCAGCAGGGATTACAGCCATATCATGGCTATTGCGTACTATGGGGTATGGTAGGAGAGGTGTATCTAAGTGTGGTGCATGCAGGTTGCCCACGCGACATTCTCACTCAACTCACACACATCATGCTTGAATACTACGGAAAACCACAATGCAATTGCCGTCAACGCGAACAGCTGGTAGAATACATGATGCATGACAAAAAGAATAAAGCAACTGCCAATCTACATTCAGCTATCAACTTTACATTGCTCAACAATATTGGACAGCCTATCATAGACCAACAACTACCTCTGTCGGCTATTCACGAAGCTTTGGAGTATTTATTCAGTTTGTAAGGCGCAAAAAATAGGTTTTTATTTGCATATGTAAAAAAAATATAGTACCTTTGCAGGTAGTTTTCATACTTAGGATACAATTGGTAATAAGCGAAAGGAGAAAACATGCAAAATTTAGTCACCATCTATTGCAAGAACAACAAGCAGTTTGTTCAAATTCCTTGTGGCACATCACTTCACGACCTGTATCATCAATTGGCATTGGATTTGCCTTATCCCGTGATTGCAGCGCGCGTGAACTACAAAGTGCAAAACCTCAACTTCCTCATTTATAAGCCCAAAGACATTGAGTTTATAGATGCCACCAGCGACAGCGGCAGGCGGTGCTATATTCGCACGCTGAGTATGGTGATGGCATGTGCTGTTCGTGAATTGTGGCCAACTTGCGATTTGCGCATCGAACACCCTATCAGCAAAGGGTTTTACTGCACCATTCGCGAATCACGCGATGAAGCAAAACGCATTACCCCAGCTATTGTAGAGCAACTCAAAAGCCGTATGCAGGCTATCATTGCAGAAGACCGACCTATTGTCACCGAAGAGAGACAGACAAAAGAAGTAATCCGTCTGTTTGGCGAACGCAAAGAGGGCGAAACAACCCTGTTTGAGACACTGGGTAACCCCTATTGTCGCTACTATCGAATGGGCGATTATATCGACTATTATACAGGTGCACTCATGCCATCAACGGGATATATCAACCTCTTTGATATAGAGATGTATCAGGATAACATCCTGCTGCGTATCCCCTCGCGCAAGAACCCTAACGAACTGGCAGAGCGTAGCGTGCAGGATAAACGCTTTGGAATATTCAAAGAGTTTGTGGGGTGGAACAAACTGCTACATATTAGCAATGTAGGTGAGTTCAACAAAGCATGTAAGAACCAAAAGAGTTTTGAGATGATCAAACTCTCGGAGGCATTGCACGAAAAGAAAGTGGCGCAGATAGCCGACCAAATAGCCCATCGCGAAGGAGGAGTACCAAGGTTTGTGTTAATTTCTGGTCCCAGTTCGTCGGGAAAGACAACCTTCTCTAAGCGTTTGACTATTCAGCTGATGGTGAATGGCATACGACCAGTGGTAATATCAATGGACAATTACTTTGTTAACCGCGAAGATACCCCAAGAGACGAGAATGGCGAGTGGGACTTCGAACACTTGCATACGCTGGATTTACCACTTTTCCGCCAGCAAGTAACAGACTTGCTTGACGGGAAAACCGTTTCGCTACCGTTCTATAATTTCGAAACAGGTAAGCGCGAGTTTCGAGGCGAAATGCTCCGATTGGAGAAAGACACGGTGGTGATACTGGAGGGATTGCATGCCCTCAATCCCGAACTGATGCCGAATATTCCTCGTGAGGTGATGTTCAAGATTTTTGTGAGTTCACTGACCACTGTTAATCTGGATAATCACAACTGGATTCCTACGAGCGATGTGCGCTTGATTCGTCGTATAGTTCGCGATTATCGCTATCGCGGTTATTCCGCGCGCGAGACGATTGCCCGTTTGAGCAGTGTACAGCGTGGCGAAGAACGATGGATAGCACCATTCCAAGAGGAAGCCGATGTGATGTTCAACTCTGCATTATTGTTCGAATTAGCCGTACTGAAGCGCCATGCCGAACCTATCTTAGACGAGGTACCCAAATACTGCGATGAATATACCACTGCGCACCGACTAAAAAAATACCTCAGTTACTTTGAGTCCATACCCGAACGCGAAATTCCACCTACATCATTCTTGCGTGAGTTCGTAGGAGGTAGTTCGTTTAGGTATTAAATACCGTCATAGCGTGGAGCAAAAAAAATAGAGAAGATGAAGAAAAGATTATTGATACTTGGTATAATGTGTGGGCTAATGCTCACGACAAGGGCAGAGCAAGTGGTTGCAGTCCGTGCAGATAGTGTAAATCATTTGGATACGCTCGTTGTGATAGATAGCATAGAGACAACAGTGAAACTTATCATAGATGACATGGCTCGCGTAACAGTTCATCAAGATTCTGCTATCACACAACTCATGCTTGATAAGCGTTTGGGGTATGTGCGAGGCGAACAAATTAAAGAGGGTTTCCGTGTACAAATCTATGCATCCAACCGCCAACAATTAGCCAAAAAAGAAGCTTCTGAATTGCAACGGCGCATTGAGGCATTGATTGATGTGCCCGTCTATACCATATCCGAACCTCCTTTCTGGAAAGTGAGAATAGGAAACTTTGAAACGCGAGATAGTGCTAACGAATATAAAAATACATTCCTGCAACTCTTTCCCGAATTGACAGGAAGTACATATGTTGTTCCAGATAAAATCATTATAATACGATGACCTCTTTTGTTCCTAACGAATCTACCACAGATACGATAGCCAAACATATAGTAGAACTACTTCAACAAATGGGCGAAGACCCACAACGAGAAGGGCTACTGCGCACTCCCGAACGCGTGGGGAAAGCGATGCAATTTCTCACACAAGGCTACCAACAAGATCCCAAAGCCATTTTGCAATCGGCATTATTTGAGGAGGACTATCGTCAAATGGTGGTAGTCAAAGATATTACATTCTATTCCCTCTGCGAGCACCATTTGCTACCTTTCTTTGGCAAAGCACACATAGCCTATATACCCAACGGCAAGATTACTGGTCTGAGCAAAATAGCCCGAGTAGTAGATGTCTTTGCACATCGCTTGCAAGTGCAAGAACGCATGACAACACAAATCAAAGAATGTATCCAAGAGACACTCAATCCGTTAGGTGTAATGGTCGTTATTGAGGCAGAACACCTTTGCATGCAAATGCGAGGCGTGCAAAAGCAACATGCGGTAACTACTACCAGTGATTTCACTGGTGCATTCAATCGACCTGAAACGCGCGAAGAGTTTATGAACTTAATTCATAATTAGCACTTTCGTCGTCCCGTATGCGTTGCCGCCTTTTGTGTTACAGATGATGGTATAAACGCCTGAAGATACACGATTACCGCTGGTATTGGTAATATCCCAAATCACCTCACCACCTAAGCCTTGTAATACGGTCACCAAATTGCCACTGGCATCCACTATTCGAACTTCGGTATCAGCCATCAATCCTTTGATGACTACATAGCCTTTATAAGTAGGATGAACTGGGTTAGGATAAGCATAGATATTCGTAAAATCATCTTCCACAGGAACCGCATCACTCATATAAGACATCAAGCCGTCGCCAGTACCGATAAACACTTCACCAGTGGACTCCTGAATGGCAATCGACAATATGGCATTGCTCAATAATGGTGAGTTTTCAGCCGTGAAATGCGCTATTGTTTCTATTCCATCTGGCGAGAGCAAGAACACACCCGAATTTTCGGTGCCAATCCATTTGCGGTTGGCTCCATCTACTACAATACTGGTTATCTTCTCACTATCTAACAAATAGTCAGCCAAATTTGTGCCATCATTACGAGGAATAATGATACGCTCGCAACGGTCTGAGGTCGCAAAATCAACAGAAGATGGAAGCAAAAATAAACCCGCATCAGTTCCAATCCAAATCATATCATCCCAATCCTGAGCCATAGAATGAATTTGCTGAGGCTTTATCTGATGCCCATTTTGGTCATACCATGTATCACGGAATATCACTTCATCATCGCCATGGTTCGCGGGAGTGCCGTTGTCTTTCAACAAAAGCAAACCAGGATTTTGACGGCATAGAGGAATCCATTTCCACTGAGGATTACGATTGTCCACCATAATCTCACCAGGCGTATGAAGAACAACACGCTCGCCATGATAATGCAAATTGAAAGAAGACCAATAACGCAAATCACGCGTCTGCCAAAATTCGGGACTTATCACATGCACATTATTTACGCCCTCATCATGTGTGTTCAATACCCATAAGTACCCCTGATCATCATACATAACACCGTCTGTGCGAGTATAACGCTCGGGCGTTTCGGGTACGGCAGAACGAAGAGGACTATTATGTGGCGTATAGAGTTGTAACACTTCTCTACCGCGCATCTCCAGCAAACCTGCACCATAACTCGTGACAAAATAATGATTCGCATCATTCGGATCTTGAGCCACATTCATCAGATCATAAGGGATAAAACCGATTTGATCCACCAAGGAATAGGTCGCTACATTCGTCCAATGATCATCCTCCAGATACATGATATTACCCGCATGACGATTTTGAGCATACCATCTTCCGCCAGGCACTACATATAAGCGATCGCCGAAGAAACGCATACGATATGCTGTGTTATCTACTGGACCATGTGGAAAAAAAGGCCGTTGATTACGGGTGTAATAGAGACCTTTGCTGGCGGTACACAGCCAATAATCCTCCTGATCCTTCTCTATGTCATAAATAACACCGAGTTCTTGAAACTGCAATGTGTAGTCGCTTCCCACTTTGGCAGCTCCAGCCCCACTCGTAGGAAACACATATAATTCATCTCCTGTTTTCTGGATTCCACCTATGGCAAATGGCGTTGGGCAGACCTGCCAACCCGCTGTATCCCGCATCCATAAAATGGTATCGCGAAGCATATACAATTTATCATCATAGTCATAAAATCCATTTATTTCCGCTCCAGAAGGCAATGGCTTGTGGGACCACGAAGAATAATCCATTAAGTTTGCATGCAGGGAAGCCGCATATAATATTCGGGAGGATACTGCATAAATACTATCACCTAATATCGCTGTAGAAAGCACCTCTACTTCGGCGCCTTCATCACCAAGATAATAGGTGTCTTGTATCTCGCATTTGTGCATGTCCAACATGATTACACCAAACTTCATCGACAGATAGGCTTTTTGGTTGTGCATATAGACATGATTTACCACTTTCGAACTATTCATCTGTTTGAGATACAAGTCTGAAATATTATGTAAGTCGCCGTCTGTGTCAATAATATCAATTTGTCCGTTTTGATAACACAATAGCAAAGCATCTAAGGTAGGGTTTTTTGCCATCTGAATAATCAACGAACCATTCAGTCCCGTCAATCGATTGTGATAGGTAATCTCTTCGGACTGTTTATTCACCGAGAAAAGTGATTTGTTCGATAAGCCATAAGCCTCATTATTCAAAACCTCCACATTGTTTGTAGATTGAAAAGCAGTATAAACACGCCATTGATGCATGCGTCCATATGTCCAATTTTCCTCGGATGTATCAATGTGTTTGTTGGCAAAGGCACTTAGCGCCCAGCAACCAATAATCCCTAATAAAATCCATTTTCTCATAACTCACAATTCTTAATTCAACAATAATTCACGCAATGCGTGCAGTGCGCGCGCTCTGTGACTGATAGTATTTTTTGTTTCTGCAGGTAGTACTGCGAAGGTGGCATCATACCCGTCTGGAATAAACAACGCATCATAACCAAAACCACCATTACCGCTTTCCTCCGTAGCCATACGCCCATTGACCACCCCATCTACCTGTTGCACCGTATGTTGATTTATCCATGTTATTACCGTACGAAAACGGGCGCTTCTATCCTGCACGCCTGCCAGTTCGCACAGTGCTTTCTGACGGTTGCGTGCATCGTTAGAGGGCTCGCCTGCCCAGCGTGCCGAATACACCCCTGGTGCGCCGCCCAACGCTGCTATTTCCAGACCAGTATCATCTGCAAACACCCCCGAAACGGTCGTTGCCAATCCTTGTTCCTGTAGCCAATTCCATATTGCTTGCGCTTTCAGTAGCGAATTGGCTTCCAATGTCGTGCCTGTCTCATCTATTTCGCCTACAAAACCGATGTCGCGCAAGCACAACACCTCCAACGGAGCGAGAATCTTGCGCACTTCTTCCAATTTGTGGGCATTATTTGATGCAAATACCAATTTCATCGTTCTTGAATTTTCAAATCTTGCCTGCAAAATTACTATTTTTTAGGCAAATATCAAAATTATTCGCGTTACTTTGTGCATATTCCATATTTTTTTTGTACTTTTGCCGCGAAAAAATACAACTGAATATGAAAAAGAAACTTTATTTTCTCTTGGCATGTGTTGCAATGAGTACATGCCTTTGGGCTCAAACTCCTATTTTGGGCGAATGGATCACGGTAGATGATGCTACTGGCGAACAGAAATCAGTAGTGCGTATTTACCAAGCAGAAAACGGCAAGTATTATGGTCAGATTATCGAACTTTTTGGCGAAGGAGCTGCCTCTGCGGTCTGCGAGGCTTGCGAGGGTGCAGAGCACAATCAGCCTATTGTCGGTTTGACTATCATCCGTGATATGCAGCTGAAGGATGGCGAGTTGCGCGGTGGCAAAGTGCTTGACCCCGACAATGGTAAGTTCTATTATGCCAAAGTCTATCTCAAGGATGGCAAACTGGTGCTTCGCGGTTCGTTGGACAAAGCGGGTCTTTTAGGACGAAGCCAAACATGGTTGCCTAAGAACTAATAAAAAATGACTGCCTCGGCAGTCATTTTTTTTATTATCACTCCATTGCTTTTGCAATCGCATTGGCTATCTCCGCCATCTCGTCTGCGGGCAATGTCATTTTAGGGTTAGCAAACGACATATCGCCTTCCTTGCTGATGGGAATCAGGTGCATATGCACATGTGGCACTTCCAGTCCTATCACTGCTACGCCTACGCGTTTACATGCCACAGCACCTTTGATACCGCGAGCCACTTGCTTGGCAAACACCAGCATCTCGCTGAGCACATCGTCCTCCAAGTCAAATATATAATCGGCTTCTGGCTCTGCCAGTTTGGGTACCACCAATGTATGTCCTTTTTGCAATGGATTAATATCCAAGAATGCATAGAACTTCTCATTCTCAGCTACCTTGTAGCTTGGAATCTCGCCGTTGATAATCTTCGAAAAAATAGTCATAACCTTTCAGTTTTTACCTTTCATCAGATGCTGATTTCCAATATCTTGAATTGCAATGTACCAGCAGGCACTACCACTTCTGCGGTATCACCTACTTTCTTGCCCATCAACCCTTTGGCAATAGGTGTAGTCGTTGCTATCTTTCCTTCCAAGATGTTCGCTTCGCCTTCGGTTACCAGTTGATACACTTTCTCTTGTCCTGTCTTCAGGTTTTGCACGCGCACTTTGGTCAGGATTTGCACCTCGTCTGTATTGATGCTTGTCTCGTCAATGATACGAGCGTCCATGATTTTACCTTTCAGCATGGCGATGCGACTCTCCAGAACGCCTTGTTCTTCTTTTGCAGCATCGTATTCTGCATTTTCGCTCAAATCGCCTTTCTCGCGAGCTTCTGCTATCGCAGCTATCACGCGTGGACGCTCCACGCTCTCCAAGTGTTGGAGTTCTTCTTTCAGTTTTTGAAGACCGCTTGCGGTCATGTAAGTTGTTGCCATATATATTTATTCGTATTTTCGATTAAAAATCTCACTCGCAATAAATGCCTTGCGAGCTTCCTCCGCATCACTCATATCTGGGAGCAATGCACTCTCTTGTATTTGATCTTTTTCTGCCATAATATAATAGTAATAAAAAAATAACGAAAACAATACTCCCATTTTTACGATTCACTTGAAAAACAACGAGAAACTTCCCAGCCTCTCGTTGCCATTAAACCTAAACCTTAACTATGAAAATTTATTGTTTTCGCTGCAAAGGTACTACATTTTTCTTATCTGTGCAAATTTTTTAACAAAAAAATGCTATTTTATAAGATTTTTTTGCTTATTTTGCTATTTTTCCCTTCAAAGTGGCTGCTGATGCCTCTATTATTTCCACTTTCACCATTTCACCTATATGCCTTCCTTCGCGTGGGAAAACCACGGTTTTGTACTGACTGGTGCGTCCATACATATCTTCCTTGCTGCGTTTGGAGAATCCCTCCACCAGCACCTCTACCGTTTTGCCCACTTCGCGCAAGTTGCTTTCCAAGGATAGCTGCGTTTGCAAAGCAATGATTTCGTTCAGTCGGCGCACTTTTTCCTCCTCACTGATGTTGTCGGGCAGATGCTTTTGTGCGTGCGTACCTGGGCGCTCGCTATACTTAAACATAAACGCTGAATCAAAGCCCACCTCGCGCATCAGCGATAGGGTCTCTTGATGTTCTTCCACGGTCTCGCTGTGGAAGCCGCAGAATACATCCGTACTGATAGCCGCATCGGGCAAGATACGGCGAATAGCCGCTATGCGGTCCAAGTACCACTCGCGCGTGTACTTGCGGTTCATCAGTTTGAGTATCCTGTTCGAACCACTCTGCACAGGCAGGTGGATGAAACGGCACAAGTTCTGGTGTGCGGCTATCACTTCCAGTGTCCTATCCGACATATCTTTTGGGTGTGATGTCGTGAAGCGAATACGCATGTCGGGCACCAGTTTGGCTATCGTTTCCAGCAACATAGAGAAGTCTATCACTTCTTCTTCGCCTTGTTCGTTCGTGTGCGTGTAGCGATACGAGTTCACATTCTGTCCTAATAGTGTCACTTCCTTGTAGCCTTTCTTCTGCAAGTCCAGCACTTCGTTCTTGATGCTCTCCACATCTCTACTGCGCTCGCGACCGCGGGTGTATGGTACCACGCAGTACGAACAGAAGTTATTGCAACCGCGCATGATGCTCACAAAACCCGAAATCGTTTTGCCAATGCGTGCTGGCATCACCTCGCGATAGGTTTCGGTGGTGCTGAGTTGAATATTCAGCGCGGGTTGTCCTTGCTGGCAGAGTGCCAACAGGTTAGGGATATCCATATAGGCATCAGGACCAGCCACAAAGTCCACGCCGTAGTCGCGCAGCAGTTCTTCGCCCATGCGTTCAGCCATACAACCGATTACGCCGATTATCTTGTTGGTTTTCTTTCTGTTGCGACCGCCGCGCAGCTCTTGCAAACGGTTTTGCACTTTCTGTTCGGCGTTCTCGCGAATAGAACAGGTGTTTAGTACTACTATATCTGCGTCAGCCAACTCCTCGGTCATCTCGCAATCGGCAGTCTGCATGATCGCAGCCACCACTTCGCTATCTGCCACATTCATCTGGCAGCCATATGTCTCTATATAAAACTTTTTCATATCTCGCCTCTAACCTTTAACCTTTAACCTCTAACCTCATCACCCCATTCATCTCCTCTCGCTCCTTATCGCACCACCATCCCCATTTGTTGAAGTACCTGCACATGTTCACCGCATGTATCCATAGCATTTTCATGCTGTGGTACGATGCTTTGGCATGGTGGTGTACCACTGTTGTGTGTGGGAAATACACGGTCAGATAGTCTCGGTGTATCCGTCGTGTCAAGTCTATATCTTCGGGATACATGAAGAATCGCTCGTCAAACAGCCGTGCTTTCTTTACGGCTTCGGTGCGTAGCAGCATGAAGCACCCGCTCAAATAGGGTACATTCATCATCTTGTCGTAGCCCGTATGTTGCAACTCGTATCGTTCGTTGCGCTTGCGCATCCAGCTCTTAGGCAAGAACCGCCTACCAAACACATCCAGCGGCGTGGGTAGCAGTTTGCATAAGTATTGCACTTCGCCTGTGGGCGACACTATTTTGGGCATCACCATGCCCACTTCCGCATGCTCTTCGATGAAGGCGAGCAATGTGGGCAGTGTGTCGTCTGTGATTTCTATGTCGGGGTTCACTACCAAGTGAAACGGCACATCATCGTATATACTCTCTCGGATAGCGATATTGTGCGCAGCGCCGTAGCCTATGTTGCGATTGTTGAATAGGTATTCCACCCGTGTGGAGGCGATGGGTAGCACTTCTGTCGCTTTGGGCGAGTTGTCCACCCAATACACTTTCCTCACGCTGTCGCAACGCAGCAATGATTGGGTTAGTGCTGCCACTTGCGACCAATTGGGGTTATATAGTACGATGGATACATTCAACATTTCTTTGCCTATCATTCCAAAATCGGGACAAAGGTACTACTTTTTTCTCACATATACAAAAAAAAGAGCTCAAAACATCGTTTTGAACCCTTTCCCCTTCCGATAACCGATATCTAATATCCGATACCCGTTACCCAAGTCAATTACTCAGCAGCAACCTCAGCTTCAGCGGCAGCAGCCTCTTGTGCAGCCTCTACGGCAGCAGCAGCGAGTGCATCAGCAGCCTCTTGGCGCTTCTTTGCTACCTCAGCAGCTTTTGCTTTGTTGGTCTCTACTTCTTGAGCGAGCAATGCTTTTGCAGCAGCAGCTTTCTTGTCTGCCTCTGCTTGGCTGATTTTGCCATTCTTAGCATCTTTTTGAGCTTTCCATGCCTCGAAGCGTTTTTGTGCCTCTTCAGCGGTGAATGCACCCTTAGCTACACCACCGTTCAAGTGCTTCATGAGCATAACGCCCTCGCCAGAGAGGATGTTACGAACAGTGTCTGTAGGTTGAGCACCTACATTTACCCAGTACAATGCGCGGTCGAACTTAAGATCAACTTTAGCAGGGTTGTTGTTTGGGTTGTAAGAGCCGATGCGCTCAATGTACTTGCCATCGCGTGGCGAGCGGCTGTCTGCTACTACGATGTGGTAGTAAGCGTAGTCTTTGTGACCATGACGAGCCAAACGAATTTTTGTTGCCATTTGTTTTTTGTCATTTGTGAACTACAACTACACGAGTTGCCTGTTCGGGTTAATAAAATAATGAATGGTATGCCTTTTACACGAAAAGGCCCGCAAAGGTACTGCTTTTTTTTCATATACGCAAGAAAAATTGCAAAAATACTTTATTTTCTCTCGTTCTCCGTTAAAATTTTGCTCAATAATCTATAATGTTCTGCAACTTTGGTAGTGAAAAAATAAATAATTTGGGAACTATATACATGTTGATACTGCAACCCCAAACGACAAGAATTATGTCAATCAACAACAATAACAACATTTCTTTTTCAACAACTTGCGCGGCAATCAACTCCCTGCCGCGCTCAAGGAATATCATGTAAGTGTCAAC
>JAZNRY010000119.1:0-9440 GCA_045590995.1 Paludibacteraceae bacterium
CCTTTCAGTTTTCAGATTCGTTTCATTCGTTCCATTCGCCGTTGCAATAACTCGTGGCGGTATATGGTTCCCCAACAATTTTGGTAGTGCAAAATGTTTGTTGCTTCATCTTCCTTGCCGTGGCACAATGTTGGTGCCACGGGATTGTTGTCTCTGTTGTCGTCCTCACTCCCCCTTTTTCCGTTTTCACTTTTCAGTTTCCCCAGAAAAATCACCCCAAAATGCGATTTTATTTGCACAATTCAAAAAAAAACTGTATCTTTGCACCCAATAACCAAAATTTATGGCTCTTATGCCAAAGATATAAACGGCTGAGGCATTTATCCGCAAATATAGCAAGAATATCATTCAGAAATGGGTAAAGTTCTTCGTGATGAAGCAAGCAGTAAAAAGTACAAACATCAAAACCAAGATATGACTATGAGTAAAATTATCATTGTTAAAGCTGAAAATTTAGGCAAGTCTTCAGTTCGGTTGTCTTTTAGCGACAATACGACACAGGTGGTGGATATTGGTAGTTTTATCCGTCGCCACCCTCATCCACAATACAACAAATACCTTTTACCCCGTCACTTTAGCAAGTTCACACTTGAGAATGGTAATATCGTTTGGGGTAAAAATTGGGATCTAATCTTCCCGATTGAACAATTATATAAAGGACAATTACAATAATAGCTAATCTTTTAAATTACTTATCACTCATCACTTATAGTTTATAGTTAATCTGCAACGCACAGCCGTTGCCCGACATATTTAATATAGCGTTATAAGCCCAGACTTGATTTTCTGAAAACTGGACACTTTCAAGAAATCATTAATCATTCAAGTACGGTTTATGCACGCTCGCGTTACCAGCGTGAGTTTTCCGTGCGTAGATTTGAATGATTAAGGTAGTCCAGAACCTCAGAAAATCAAATTGAGCGAACGAAAGCGCACGCTTTTCGTGTCTATATACCAATAGCCAATAAATAAACAACAATATTAACCATTTAAAATTAAACAATTATGAGAAAATTATTTACTCTTTTCGCGGCACTCCTCGCCACCACCTCCCTCTGGGCAAGTTATTACGCAAATGGATTATATTACACTATTACGAACGACACGTTACCACCTTATACCGTTTCTGTACGTTCTCAAACATCTAGTGGAACAACAGATAACTATCGGGGCATAACTACGGTCACTATTCCTGATAGTGTAAGATTGAATGTTGGTAGTAGTTATTATCCCATATACAAAACATTTCAGGTAACAGGAATTGCTGGTGGAGCTTTTTGTAATGCTATCTCTTTGACATCTGTTCAAATTGGAAAAAATGTAAGGTTTATTGGTTATGAGGCATTCCGTTATTGCAACATGTTGTCTTCTGTTAGTCTACCTGACTCTTTAAAAAATATTGCAGGTCGCGCTTTTTGGTATTGTCGTAATTTAACAAGTATTATTATACCCAATGGAGTTAATACTATAGGTGCTCAGGCATTTTTAGGTTGTGAGTTATTATCTGATATAAAAATTCCTAAAAGTGTAACGAGCGTTGGGGAAAGAGCATTTAAAGATACTC
Organism: Paludibacteraceae bacterium; assembly: GCA_045590995.1. GTDB lineage: Bacteria > Bacteroidota > Bacteroidia > Bacteroidales > Paludibacteraceae > Colicola. The sequence continues at coordinate 1,565 of JAZNRY010000119.1, forward strand.
CATGGTATAATAATCAACCAGACGGAGTAATCTATGTAAATAACATATTGCATAATTACAAAGGTCAAATGCCTGAAAATACAGCAATTGTTGTCAAAAATGGCACTGCTACGATTGGAGAGCATGCTTTTGATGCTGTTAATACCAATGGAAGTACACGCTATAATCTTACAAGTATAACTATTCCCAATAGTGTAAAACATTTTGGATATTATGCATTTTGTCGTTGTGATTCATTAAAAATTACAAATTATGAAGGTAGTATTTCAGAATGGTGTACTATCGAATTTGGAGGAGATTATGCAAATCCAATACAAAAATCAGGTAATTTTTATATTTATGATGAAGAAATAAACGATTTGATTATTCCTAATAATGTCAAAAGAATTAATGCTGATGTTTTTGCTCATTGCAATTCAATCCATTCATTAACAATAGGTGATAGTGTGACCTATATAGGTGCTAATGCTTTTGCTAATTGCGTTAATCTTGATACTATCTATATTCTTTCACATGTTCCGCCAACTATACAATCAAATACATTTGAGGCAACAACGATAAAAGAAGCTTTTGTTCACTTGAGATGTATAGAGGCATATGAAAACCTATGGAGTGGAATAGCAGAAAAATTCTCACCTCTAAAAGGTTATGCTCTATTCGACACGAAAACAAAATGCATTGAAACAACTCAAACAACAGCAACAATTAACGCTATAATAACAAATACAGATAGCGCATATTCATATAATGTAGGATATATATCAAGAGAAGATACAGTGTATTTGGAGTATAGCGATACGTTAGAATTTATAGTAAAGAATTTATATCCAAATCAATCTAATCAAATTATACTATTTGTTGGAAAAACTGATGAACCTTTTGATTACTATGTATTCAAACAAATCAATGTTCAAACAAAATCTGTAAATGTTAATGTCCAAGTCCCCACAATAACGCAAACAACGGCAAAAATAACCTTGAGTTGTAGTGCAGGCGATGCCACAGCGATTGAGCAAGGAATCATTTTTACACATCCAAATAAACAAACTGATACCATCCCATTTGAGATCAATCAAACAGATACTATACTAACGGGGCTTGCTCCAGGAACAAGTTATAGTATTGTTGGATATTGTAAAATTATAGAGGACAATAAAATCTATACTTCAAAATCTTACACTTGCACAACCAAAGATGTAGAAGTAGTTATTAGCGATGCATCACAAACTCAAACAACACTAAATGTCGGGATTAGATATAATTCTGGTGATGCAACAGTTATTGATAAAGGATTAGTTGTACATTTCCCAAATGGAAATATTGATACGATGTCAATATGGAATAGTCGAATTAACAATGACTATCGTGGAGGAATGTTAGCAGACACGCTCTTCACTAATTTGCGTGTAAATACAGAATACGATATGTATGGATTTGTTCGAACAAAAGAAGGCGGACTAAAAATCGGTAATGGAAATGCCATCTATACCAAAAATATCGAATCAACCATTACTTCTTCAAATCGTACTCAAACAACTATACCACTATCTGCTTCTTTAGGATTAGGAGATGCGACTGACTATAATAAAAATGGCTTACAGTGGACTATTGGCTCTTCATTTAATTCTAACAACTACGAAACTATTTACTTCAAAAAGGGAGAATTTAATTTAGATACAACATTCACAAAGCTTACTCCGAACACACAATATGCGTTCCGTTTATTCCATTATAGTGTAAACGAAAGTGGTAAAGAATATTGCGTATATGGCGATACACGCAAATTTACTACTGCATCCGTCGTTCTCTACGAACCAAAGCTACAAACCACAGGGCAAACCTATATTGAAGTGCAAACAAGTAGTGCGTATGGCGATGCTACATTATTGGAAGAGGTAGTAGAAGTCGCTACAAGTAAATATAACACCCCCGAACAGCGAGTGAATGTATTAGGTCGCAATAATGTGATCATCAATAATCTCATGCCTAATACAAAGTACTATTTCCGTAGTGTACTAACCACACAAGAAGCAGGAACAATGGAGAGCGAATGGTACGAAGCAACCACCGAAGAAATCACCCTCGCCACTGGCGATGCTGACGGTATCTCCAATAGTTCCGCATTCTTGCATGGTACTATTGATTGCGATACTATGAGCCGCACAGAGATTGGTTTTGAGTGGAAACGCAGCGATGCCCCAAGTACCGTCAAACCACAACGCCTATTGGTGGTAGATCGCGTGGACGAAAACCTTATCTTCCGTTTGGAAGGATTGAGCAGCGACCGCTACTACGATTTCCGTACATTCTGTCTCTACAACGGTAAAGAATACTATGGAGAGTGGGTCGGCTTCCTTACTTCTGACAAAGATATATTGATTCCACCTTCTGTACAAACACGCGAAGCAGAAATAACCGAATTGGGCGTGTTGCTGAAGGGCTTTGTAGTTGCAGGTACAGAGGTCATTCTCCAACGCGGCTTTGAATGTTGGCGCGAAGAAAGTGACCAAGTGGCTACTACCGTTGCAGAAGGAGCTATCATGTCTTCCTATATTCCAGAGGCATGGTCATATACCACCTATAAGTATCGCGCATACGCTAAAACACCTGCTGGCACCACCTATGGTGAAACATTGGAAGTAACTACAGAGTATATCGCAACCAACATCGCAGACATAATTGTAAATGCTTCTTCCAATAGTGCACAAGTTACATGGACAATGGTAGAACAAGCAGATTACTATATTCTTACGCTCTATAGCGATGAGAGTATGACAGAGGTAATAGCTGTTTATACTGTGGATAAGAACGGCAATGTCACACAAAAGCGTGTTGCTTCGGCTACCCAATCACTTGTAACATGCGAATTGACAGAATTGTTACCTGAAACCAACTATTACTTTGCAGTCAAAGCATACAACAGTGACGACCAAAAGGTGGCAGAGGAAAATGGCAGTTTCGCAACGACTGTTGTACCAACTTATGTTGAGAACACCAACACCCAATCGCCAACATCCGATTGCCAAAAGATTATCCGTAATGGTCAACTCCTCATCCTTCGCGACGGCAAGACCTATACCGTCATGGGTGCAAAGGTCAAATAACCCACAGCAATACAATAAGAATCTTCGTATAAACATCAAGAGCGGCACGATATATCGTGCCGCTCTTGATGTTTATACGAAGATTCTTATTGTATTGCTGTGGGTTATTTGACCTTTGCACCCATGACGGTATAGGTCTTGCCGTCGCGAAGGATGAGGAGTTGACCATTACGGATAATCTTTTGGCAATCGGATGTTGGCGATTGGGTGTTGGTGTTCTCAACATAAGTTGGTACAACAGTCGTTGCGAAACTGCCATTTTCCTCTGCCACCTTTTGGTCGTCACTGTTGTATGCTTTGACTGCAAAGTAATAGTTGGTTTCAGGTAACAATTCTGTCAATTCGCATGTTACAAGTGATTGGGTAGCCGAAGCAACACGCTTTTGTGTGACATTGCCGTTCTTATCCACAGTATAAACAGCTATTACCTCTGTCATACTCTCATCGCTATAGAGCGTAAGAATATAGTAATCTGCTTGTTCTACCATTGTCCATGTAACTTGTGCACTATTGGAAGAAGCATTTACAATTATGTCTGCGATGTTGGTTGCGATATACTCTGTAGTTACTTCCAATGTTTCACCATAGGTGGTGCCAGCAGGTGTTTTAGCGTATGCGCGATACTTATAGGTGGTATATGACCATGCCTCTGGAATATAGGAAGACATGATAGCTCCTTCTGCAACGGTAGTAGCCACTTGGTCACTTTCTTCGCGCCAACATTCAAAGCCGCGTTGGAGAATGACCTCTGTACCTGCAACTACAAAGCCCTTCAGCAACACGCCCAATTCGGTTATTTCTGCTTCGCGTGTTTGTACAGAAGGTGGAATCAATATATCTTTGTCAGAAGTAAGGAAGCCGACCCACTCTCCATAGTATTCTTTACCGTTGTAGAGACAGAATGTACGGAAATCGTAGTAGCGGTCGCTGCTCAATCCTTCCAAACGGAAGATAAGGTTTTCGTCCACGCGATCTACCACCAATAGGCGTTGTGGTTTGACGGTACTTGGGGCATCGCTGCGTTTCCACTCAAAACCAATCTCTGTGCGGCTCATAGTATCGCAATCAATAGTACCATGCAAGAATGCGGAACTATTGGAGATACCGTCAGCATCGCCAGTGGCGAGGGTGATTTCTTCGGTGGTTGCTTCGTACCATTCGCTCTCCATTGTTCCTGCTTCTTGTGTGGTTAGTACACTACGGAAATAGTACTTTGTATTAGGCATGAGATTATTGATGATCACATTATTGCGACCTAATACATTCACTCGCTGTTCGGGGGTGTTATATTTACTTGTAGCGACTTCTACTACCTCTTCCAATAATGTAGCATCGCCATACGCACTACTTGTTTGCACTTCAATATAGGTTTGCCCTGTGGTTTGTAGCTTTGGTTCGTAGAGAACGACGGATGCAGTAGTAAATTTGCGTGTATCGCCATATACGCAATATTCTTTACCACTTTCGTTTACACTATAATGGAATAAACGGAACGCATATTGTGTGTTCGGAGTAAGCTTTGTGAATGTTGTATCTAAATTAAATTCTCCCTTTTTGAAGTAAATAGTTTCGTAGTTGTTAGAATTAAATGAAGAGCCAATAGTCCACTGTAAGCCATTTTTATTATAGTCAGTCGCATCTCCTAATCCTAAAGAAGCAGATAGTGGTATAGTTGTTTGAGTACGATTTGAAGAAGTAATGGTTGATTCGATATTTTTGGTATAGATGGCATTTCCATTACCGATTTTTAGTCCGCCTTCTTTTGTTCGAACAAATCCATACATATCGTATTCTGTATTTACACGCAAATTAGTGAAGAGCGTGTCTGCTAACATTCCTCCACGATAGTCATTGTTAATTCGACTATTCCATATTGACATCGTATCAATATTTCCATTTGGGAAATGTACAACTAATCCTTTATCAATAACTGTTGCATCACCAGAATTATATCTAATCCCGACATTTAGTGTTGTTTGAGTTTGTGATGCATCGCTAATAACTACTTCTACATCTTTGGTTGTGCAAGTGTAAGATTTTGAAGTATAGATTTTATTGTCCTCTATAATTTTACAATATCCAACAATACTATAACTTGTTCCTGGAGCAAGCCCCGTTAGTATAGTATCTGTTTGATTGATCTCAAATGGGATGGTATCAGTTTGTTTATTTGGATGTGTAAAAATGATTCCTTGCTCAATCGCTGTGGCATCGCCTGCACTACAACTCAAGGTTATTTTTGCCGTTGTTTGCGTTATTGTGGGGACTTGGACATTAACATTTACAGATTTTGTTTGAACATTGATTTGTTTGAATACATAGTAATCAAAAGGTTCATCAGTTTTTCCAACAAATAGTATAATTTGATTAGATTGATTTGGATATAAATTCTTTACTATAAATTCTAACGTATCGCTATACTCCAAATACACTGTATCTTCTCTTGATATATATCCTACATTATATGAATATGCGCTATCTGTATTTGTTATTATAGCGTTAATTGTTGCTGTTGTTTGAGTTGTTTCAATGCATTTTGTTTTCGTGTCGAATAGAGCATAACCTTTTAGAGGTGAGAATTTTTCTGCTATTCCACTCCATAGGTTTTCATATGCCTCTATACATCTCAAGTGAACAAAAGCTTCTTTTATCGTTGTTGCCTCAAATGTATTTGATTGTATAGTTGGCGGAACATGTGAAAGAATATAGATAGTATCAAGATTAACGCAATTAGCAAAAGCATTAGCACCTATATAGGTCACACTATCACCTATTGTTAATGAATGGATTGAATTGCAATGAGCAAAAACATCAGCATTAATTCTTTTGACATTATTAGGAATAATCAAATCGTTTATTTCTTCATCATAAATATAAAAATTACCTGATTTTTGTATTGGATTTGCATAATCTCCTCCAAATTCGATAGTACACCATTCTGAAATACTACCTTCATAATTTGTAATTTTTAATGAATCACAACGACAAAATGCATAATATCCAAAATGTTTTACACTATTGGGAATAGTTATACTTGTAAGATTATAGCGTGTACTTCCATTGGTATTAACAGCATCAAAAGCATGCTCTCCAATCGTAGCAGTGCCATTTTTGACAACAATTGCTGTATTTTCAGGCATTTGACCTTTGTAATTATGCAATATGTTATTTACATAGATTACTCCGTCTGGTTGATTATTATACCATGGAGTATCTTTAAATGCTCTTTCCCCAACGCTCGTTACACTTTTAGGAATTTTTATATCAGATAATAACTCACAACCTAAAAATGCCTGAGCACCTATAGTATTAACTCCATTGGGTATAATAATACTTGTTAAATTACGACAATACCAAAAAGCGCGACCTGCAATATTTTTTAAAGAGTCAGGTAGACTAACAGAAGACAACATGTTGCAATAACGGAATGCCTCATAACCAATAAACCTTACATTTTTTCCAATTTGAACAGATGTCAAAGAGATAGCATTACAAAAAGCTCCACCAGCAATTCCTGTTACCTGAAATGTTTTGTATATGGGATAATAACTACTACCAACATTCAATCTTACACTATCAGGAATAGTGACCGTAGTTATGCCCCGATAGTTATCTGTTGTTCCACTAGATGTTTGAGAACGTACAGAAACGGTATAAGGTGGTAACGTGTCGTTCGTAATAGTGTAATATAATCCATTTGCGTAATAACTTGCCCAGAGGGAGGTGGTGGCGAGGAGTGCCGCGAAAAGAGTAAATAATTTTCTCATAATTGTTTAATTTTAAATGGTTAATATTGTTGTTTATTTATTGGCTATTGGTATATAGACACGAAAAGCGTGCGCTTTCGTTCGCTCAATTTGATTTTCTGAGGTTCTGGACTACCTTAATCATTCAAATCTACGCACGGAAAACTCACGCTGGTAACGCGAGCGTGCATAAACCGTACTTGAATGATTAATGATTTCTTGAAAGTGTCCAGTTTTCAGAAAATCAAGTCTGGGCTTATAACGCTATATTAAATATGTCGGGCAACGGCTGTGCGTTGCAGATTAACTATAAACTATAAGTGATGAGTGATAAGTAATTTAAAAGATTAGCTATTATTGTAATTGTCCTTTATATAATTGTTCAATCGGGAAGATTAGATCCCAATTTTTACCCCAAACGATATTACCATTCTCAAGTGTGAACTTGCTAAAGTGACGGGGTAAAAGGTATTTGTTGTATTGTGGATGAGGGTGGCGACGGATAAAACTACCAATATCCACCACCTGTGTCGTATTGTCGCTAAAAGACAACCGAACTGAAGACTTGCCTAAATTTTCAGCTTTAACAATGATAATTTTACTCATAGTCATATCTTGGTTTTGATGTTTGTACTTTTTACTGCTTGCTTCATCACGAAGAACTTTACCCATTTCTGAATGATATTCTTGCTATATTTGCGGATAAATGCCTCAGCCGTTTATATCTTTGGCATAAGAGCCATAAATTTTGGTTATTGGGTGCAAAGATACAGTTTTTTTTTGAATTGTGCAAATAAAATCGCATTTTGGGGTGATTTTTCTGGGGAAACTGAAAAGTGAAAACGGAAAAAGGGGGAGTGAGGACGACAACAGAGACAACAATCCCGTGGCACCAACATTGTGCCACGGCAAGGAAGATGAAGCAACAAACATTTTGCACTACCAAAATTGTTGGGGAACCATATACCGCCACGAGTTATTGCAACGGCGAATGGAACGAATGAAACGAATCTGAAAACTGAAAGG
>JAZNRY010000120.1:0-18361 GCA_045590995.1 Paludibacteraceae bacterium
GCAATTGTAGCATTAGCCATCTTGTCTGCTGTCATTACCCCAACTGCGGATATTTTCACATTGCTATTGGTGACAGTACCGTTATATCTGCTTTACGAATTGAGTATTCACATTGTAGCGCATACGAAAGTGAAGGAATAACCTTGCTATAGATTTAAAACTTTCGCCACAATCTTCGGCACGCGAAAACTTTTTTCAAAAAAAATACACTTATGCGGAAGTTGTTGTAATACAGCAGCTTCCGCATGTCATTCGCACCTATTTTTCTTTCAAAATCCCCAATCTTCGGCGCAAAAACACTAAAACGCCGAAGATTCAGCATCCCTATAATATATAGAGAAGTTCTTTGAGCGCTCGCGGTGTTGGCGAGCGCAATGTTGTTGATGTGATGTTGTTGATTATTTATTTCCTTTGAGCGCGGCAAAGGGTTCTTATCTCCCTTCGGTTGAACGATTGCTTCGCGTACGATTGCCGCGCAAGTAGTTAATGTTGTAAACTATCTTCAAAAACAAAAAATCACGATAATACACCACAAAACACACAACTGTTTGGTGGTTTCAGTTTTTTTTTGTAACTTTGCGGCGATTTATGGACGAACAAAGCAAATAACAGAATATGAAAAGCAAAATCCTATTAGCTCTGCTAATCGTATGTGTGGGCTGTTGCCCGAAGGCGAAACAAGCCATTGAACCCAGTCAAGTGATCGTAACATCCTATCCCTCCAGCATCGGAGAGGCTGGTGTAGCAGTCTATCTACCAGCAGGATATTCCGCTTCCAAGACGGACTACCCAGTGCTTTATCTATTGCACGGCAGTGGCGACGATGAGGCTGGATGGCTCACCAAAGGCAAAGCCAAAGCTATCCTCGACTCGCTGATAACCAACCAGCTATGCCAACCTATGATTGTGGTAATGCCTAACGGTTATCTTGAGCAGACTGGCAAGCACTACCCAGCGGAGACACGCCTCTGGATGGAAAGCACCTTCGAGGAGAACTTCAGCCAACTCATCGCGTGGACCGAAGCACACTTCCGTACCCTCACCGACAAACAGCACCGCGCTATCGCAGGACTCTCCATGGGCGGTTTTCACACCATGCACACTGCTGCGTTGCTCAACCAATCGTTTGATTATGTGGGTATCTTCTCTGCACTATATGTGCCACATACCAAGCAACCTCACAACGAGCGCAATATAGAGATGAGCGCATTGGCGTTGTCTGATAAACCAGCATACCAACAAACAGAGGCATTACTCGCACAGCAGTTTGCCAATCCGCCTCAACTCTACTGGATTGCCTGCGGTGCAGAGGACTTCCTCTACCAGGACAATGTGGTATATCGCCAATACTTGGACGAGAAGCAATATCCCTACGAATACCACGAATCCGCTGGCGGACACTCGTGGGAGAATTGGATGGACTATCTCACCATCTTTGCACAACGCATATTCTAACAGCAAAAACTAATATTAACCATAAAAAAACGAACTTATTTATGTTTGAAAATCAACCAAAAGGTCTGTTTGCATTGGCACTTGCCAACACAGGCGAACGATTTGGCTACTACACCATGTTAGCCGTATTTGCACTCTTCCTCCGTGCTAACTTCGGATTGGAAGCTGCTACCGCAGGACAAATCTATTCTACCTTCCTCGCGTTGGTATATTTCTTGCCACTCGTAGGCGGTATCTTGGCTGACAAGATTGGCTACGGCAAGTGCGTAACCATCGGTATCATGGTGATGTTCCTTGGATATATCCTGCTAGCTATTCCATTGGGCGCAGGCGGCACCGCTATGGGTGCGATGATTGCAGCGTTGGTACTCATCAGTTTCGGTACTGGCTTGTTCAAGGGTAACTTGCAAGTAATGGTAGGTAACCTCTACGACGACCCTAAATACGCAGACAAGCGCGATGCTGCTTTCTCACTTTTCTACATGGCTATCAACATTGGTGCAATGTTCGCTCCTACCGCAGCCGTGAAGATTATGGACTGGGCACAAACAAGCCTCGGCGTGAGCGTGAACGACAGTTATCACTTTGCATTCATGGTAGCTTGCGCATCATTGATACTCAGTATCGTCATCTACTATGCTTGCCGTCCTTGGTTTAAGCACGTAGAGAACTCTGCTAAACAAGCAGCTGCTACTGGTGCAAAAGTAGAAGAACTGACCCCAGAGCAAACCAAGAAGCGCATCGTGGCTCTCTGCCTCGTGTTCGCTGTGGTAATCTTCTTCTGGATGGCATTCCACCAAAACGGTTTGACCCTTACCTACTTCGCTAACGAGTTCGTACAACCACTCTGCACAGGCGTACAAACCATGTGGTTCGATATCATCAACCTCGTGATGATTGTCATCATCGTATATGCTGGTTTCTCATTGGTACAAAGCAAGACTGCTAAAGCAAAAGTATTCTCAGGCGTGGCTATCGCGGCTGCATTGGGCGTATTGGCATACAAGTACCTCCATATCTCTCCAGAAGGAATCACCTTGAGCGCACCTATCTTCCAACAGTTCAACCCATTCTATGTAGTGGCACTCACTCCATTCAGCATGGCACTCTTTGGTGCACTGGCTAAGAAAGGCAAAGAACCATCTGCTCCACGCAAGATTGCGCTGGGTATGGTGGTGGCTACTATCGCCTACATCGTGATGGCTGTAGCTTGTATCGGTCTGCTCACTCCTAACGCACAAGAGTTGGCACGCGTAACTGGCGACCCAACCTTCGTGAATGCTAACGTGCTCATCTACACCTACTTGATTCTCACCTTCGCAGAGTTGCTCCTCAGTCCAATGGGTATCTCTTTCGTTACTAAAGTGGCTCCTCCTAAATATAAGGGAATGATGATGGGTGGCTGGTTTGTGGCTACCGCTATCGGTAACTACCTCGTATCTATCGGTGGTAACCTCTGGGGTGACATGCCATTGTGGGGCGTATGGAGCGTATTCGTAGGCGTTTGCGCTGTGGCTGCCATCTTTATGTTCGCAATGATGAAGAAACTCGAAGACGCAACGAAGTAATCTATGAACAATCTTATTCAAGCAATAACCAACTACACAACCGCTCTGGAGCAGAAACTCTCTGCTCTGGAGGCGCGTGTAGCGCAACTCGAACAGCAAATCGAGGAGGCGAATGAGGCGATAGGGCGATTAGGCGAAAGGTTAGAGGCGAAAGGCGAGATGTTAGAGGACCCAGAGGTTGAAATCCTAAAAGAAAAAAGAAAGCAACTTGCAGAGGAATTAGCTAGGTTAGAAACTTTAGAAATCACTGATGATGCGCCCATATCAACAGAAGAGCCAGTAGTGGAATTAGAGCCAGAACCAGTGGTAGAAGAACCTGCTCCTGCACCTATATTGGAACTTGAGCCGGTGGTGGAGCCAGCACCTGTGGCAGAGCCAGAGCCAGTAGTGGAGCCAGCACCCGTAGTGGAGAAGCCAGCACCACGCCCTGTACCTCAACAGACATCGCTCTTTGGCACAACCGTAGAAGATATTCGTCAAGCTATCTCACTCGGCGACCGCTTCCTCTTCCAACGCGAACTCTTTGCTGGCAACGGCGAACTGATGCAAAAGACATTGGACGAAATCAATAGTCTCAATTCGCTCAGCGAAGCAATGGACTATGTACTCGACAACTTCGATTGGGACAAAGAGTCCACCGCAGTACAACTCTTCGAGAATGTGCTCAAACGCCGCTTTAGTTAATATGCTCTACATCGTACCTACACCCGTCGGCAATCTCGAAGATATCACTCTCCGTGCACTCCGCGTGCTCAAAGAAGTGGACTTGATTCTCGCTGAGGACACCCGTACCTCGTCCGTGCTGCTCAAGCACTACGATATCCATACACCGCTGAAGAGTCACCATAAGTTCAACGAACATGAGACCAGCGACGACATGGCTACCCGTATTGCGGCAGGCATGACCGTGGCACTCATCTCCGATGCAGGTACACCTTGTATCTCCGACCCAGGGTTTATGCTGGTGCGTGCTTGCGTAGAGCGCGGTGTAGAAGTACAATGTCTGCCTGGAGCCACAGCCTTCGTGCCTGCATTAGTGGATTCGGGATTGCCTAACGACCGATTCTATTTCGAGGGCTTCCTGCCCCAAAAGAAAGGCCGTCAGACACGCATGAAAATCCTTGCAGAACAGACGCACACGATGATTATCTACGAGTCGCCTTTCCGATTGGTGAAGACCTTAGAACAACTGGCAGAGTTTATGGGTGGCGAGCGCAGGGCAAGCGTTAGTCGCGAGATTAGCAAACTGCATGAAGATACCCAACGAGGCACACTCCTCGAATTGGCTGCACATTACAAACAAACGCCACCCAAAGGCGAAATCGTGCTGATTGTAGAAGGGGCGGATAAAGGTTAGAGGTGAGAGATTAAAGGCAGGAATATGAACAAGAAACTACATATTGACACACTCTGCGTACAAGCAGGGTATAATCCAGGCAAAGGCGAACCACGCCAAGTGCCAATCATTCAGAGTACTACATTCAAATACGAGACCAGCGAGCAGATGGGCAAACTCTTCGACCTCGAAGAGAGCGGTTATTTCTACACCCGTCTGCAAAACCCTACCAATGACACCACCGCAGCGCAGATTGCTGCTATGGAAGGTGGTGTAGCGGCTATGCTGACATCCTCTGGTCAAGCAGCAAACTTCTTTGCATGCTTTAATATCTGCCAATCGGGCGACCATATGATCACCACCACCAGTATATACGGCGGTACATACAACCTCTTTGGTGTGACCTTCCCTAAGATGGGCATTGAAATCACCTTTATCGATCAAGATGCCAGCGACGAGGAGTGGGCAGCAGCCTTTCGTCCGAACACCAAACTCGTGTTTGGCGAGACACTCTCCAACCCCAATGTGCGCATCTTAGACATAGAACGCATTGCAGGTATAGCCCACCAACATGGTGTGCCATTGATAGTAGATAATACCTTCCCTACCCCTGTGAACTGCCGCCCATTTGAGTTCGGCGCAGACATCGTCACCCACTCCACCACCAAATACATGGACGGACATGGCGTACAAGTAGGCGGTGTGATTGTGGACAGTGGTAACTTCGATTGGGAGTCCCAGCACGATAAGTTCACTAGCCTTACCGAGCCCGATGCATCCTACCACGGACTGCGCTATACAGAGGCATTCGGTAAACTGGCATATATCACCAAAGCGACTGCCCAACTCATGCGCGACTTAGGTTCTATCCAAAGTCCACAAAACGCCTTCTATCTCCACCTCGGTTTGCAGACCCTGCATGTGCGTATGCCTCGCCACTGCGAGAGCGCACACAAGGTGGCTCAGTGGTTGGAGAAGCACCCTGACATAGCATGGGTGCGCTATCCTGAACTGGAAAACGACCCCGAGCATGCACGCCAACAGAAGTATATGCCTAATGGTTCGTGCGGCGTGATGGCGTTCGCTGTCAAAGGCGACCGCGCTTTTGCCAATCGTTTTATGGACAATCTGCAATTAGTGACGATTGAGACGCATGTAGCCGACTGCCACACTTGTATCCTTCACCCTGCATCCCATACCCACCGCCAACTCAGCAACGAGGCACTGCTTGCTGCGGGTATCGACCCAAACTTAATGCGCCTCAGTATCGGTTTGGAGAATGCAGACGACCTAATAGCGGACATCGAAAATGCACTTACACAAGCTCACAACGCATAATTTCTCCTTCGAGGCGGGCGGCACGCTTGACCAACTGGAGATTATCTACCATACTTCGGAGCGCCCTTATCAACAAGGTGACCGCGTAATATGGCTCTGCCATGCCCTAACCGCCAACTCCGATCCGCTTGATTGGTGGCCAGAGATGGTGGGTGAAGGTTGCTGCGTGAATCCCGACAAAGACTATGTGGTCTGTGTCAATATCTTCGGCTCTGCCTACGGCACGACTGGCCCGAGAGATTTTTGGACGCCAGAAGCCGAAAGCCAGAATACTCCTCTCTCTTTCCCCCGCTTCACCGTGCGTGATACAGCCCGCCTCTTCACCTTGGTGCGCGAGCATTTGGGCATCGAGCATGTGGACTTGCTCATCGGTAGTTCCATTGGTGGTTTCCATGCCCTTGAATGGGCAATCTTGGAAGGCGAACGCATTCGCAAAGCAGCCTTCATCGCTACTGCGCCTCGTGTATCGCCATGGCTGAGTGCATGGATGGAAGTGCAACGCATGGCACTCGAAGCCGACCCTACTTTCCGTGCATGCGGGTCGCTTGACGGCGGACGCAAAGGATTGGAAGCAGCGCGTGCCATTTCGCTCATCTCCTACCGCAGTTTTGATGGCTACAACCTCACCCAATACGAGACCGATGACGACTGCCTTTTTGCCAGTCGAGCCGCATCCTACGAGCGTTATCAAGGCGAGAAACTCGTTAAACGCGGTTTTGATGCCTACTCCTACTACTACTTACTCCACTGCGTGGACAGTCAGAATGTGGGTCGCCATCGTGGAGGCGTCAAAGCGGCATTGGCGCAGATACAAGCCAAGAGCATTGTCATCTCCATCACTTCGGACGGATTATTCCCTCCATGCGAGAGTAGCGAGTGGGCAAAGTACATCCCCAACGCCAAATATTACGAGATAGAATCCCGCTTCGGACACGATGGATTCCTGCTCGAAACAGAACAGATTACACAAATAATAAATAGTTTAGAGGTTAAAGGCTAAAGGTTAAAGGCAAGAAATATGCGGTTCTGCCGCCCCGCCTTTACACCTTACACCCTACACTTTACACCACACACCATACACTAAGTTATATGAAAGTTCTCAAGTTCGGTGGAACCTCCGTAGGTTCAGTAGACAGTATTCGTCAGATACAGCATATCATTGGTCAGCAGACCGATGACTGCATTGTAGTAGTCAGTGCCTTGGGCGGTATTACCGACCAGTTGCTCAAAGCAGCACATTTGGCACTCGAAGCAGGCGAAGAGTACATGGAAGTATATCAAGCCATTCGTTGCCGCCATATGGATATGGTGAATACGCTGATTACCAATCCTACTACACGACAAATGCTATGCCTCGAATTGGAGGGCATCTTAGACGAGTTGCGCTCTATTCTCTTTGGTGTACACCTTGTGAAGGACCTCAGCGATAAAACTGAAGCCGCTATCGTAAGTTATGGCGAGCGTATGAGTAGCCGAATCGTAACCGCAGCATTGCCTGGTGCTGTGCGCAAGAACTCCCTGCATTTCATTCGTACCGAACACAAACAAGGACAAGTATTGCTCAACACCGAACTGACCGAAGCTTTGGTGCGCAAGACCTTTGCCACAATGCCTCATCTCTCGGTAGTACCAGGTTTCATCTCACGCGATAGCCAAACCGACGAGATTACCAACCTTGGACGTGGCGGAAGCGATTACACTGCCTCTATCCTTGCTGCCACCTTAGGCGCAGAGGTATTGGAGATTTGGACCGATGTCAATGGTTTTATGACCGCTGATCCCCGTCTTATTCCCAATGCCTATACCATCAAGAGTCTGAGTTATGTCGAGGCATCCGAGCTCTGCCACTTTGGTGCCAAAGTGGTTTATCCACCTACTATATATCCTGCGTGCGCGAAGAATATCCCAATTCGTATTCTGAATACTTTCAGTCCTGATAATGCAGGCACGATTATTCAATCCGAGCCTGAAGACAGCACACGCTATGTACGCGGTTTGAGTAGTATCCGCGACGTGGCACTCATCACCGTTTCGGGTCTTTCGATGGTGGGCGTGATCGGTGTCAACCAACGCATCTTCAGCGCATTAGCTCAAGCGGGTGTGTCCGTCTTCCTTGTTAGTCAAGCATCTTCTGAGAACTCCACCACCTTGGGTGTACAGGATAAAGACTGCGACACCGCAGTAGAAGTACTGACCCGCGAGTTTGCAGAAGAAATCAAAGTAGGCTCAATGTACCCAATGCTCGTACAGCAGGGCTTAGCTGCAGTCAGCATCGTAGGCGAGAACATGCATAACATGCCTGGTATTGCAGGCAAACTCTTTGGTACTTTAGGCAGAAATGGCATCAGCGTCATCGCCTTTGCACAGGGTGCCAAGGAAACCAATATCTCGTTCGTTGTGCCTCAGCAGCAACTCAGCAAGACGATGAATGTGCTGCACGACTCGTTCTTCCTCAGTGAAAATAAGGTACTAAATATCTTTGTATGTGGTGTCGGCACAGTAGGCGCACAACTGCTCGAACAAATCCAGCAACAACAGCACATGCTACTCCATGAGCAACACCTGCAACTCAATGTCGTAGGTATTGCCAATAGCCGTACAGCCATCTTCAATGCCGATGGCCTGGATCTAGCCAATTACCGCGAACAACTCAAATCGGTGGAGAAAACCACAGGCAGTTTCAGTATTAAGCAAGCAGCTTTGCAAATGGCGAATCTCTACAACAGCGTCTTTGTCGATTGTACAGCAAGTGCAGATGTAGCAGGTATTTACCTCAGCCTATTGGAAAACAATATCTCCGTAGTGACCGCCAATAAGATTGCTGCTTCTTCCGAATATAGCCACTACCTCCGCCTCAAGCAAACGGCTCTTGACCGTGGCGTAAAATTCCTCTTTGAAACCAATGTAGGAGCGGGATTGCCTATTATTGGTACTATCAACGACCTACGCAATTCGGGCGATAAGATTCTGCGCATTGAAGCCGTACTCAGTGGCACGCTCAATTTCATTTTCAATGAGATAGCTGCCGATGTACCATTCTCCGAGACGATCCGTCGTGCCAAAGAACAAGGCTATAGTGAACCCGACCCACGCATTGACCTCAGCGGCAAAGATGTGATTCGCAAACTGGTTATCTTAACGCGCGAGGCAGGCTACCCTGTGGAGCAAGAGGATGTAGAGAAACATCTCTTTGTGCCAGAAACCTATTTCCAAGGCTCAGTAGAAGACTTTTGGAAACGACTTCCTGAGTTGGATGCCGACTTCGAGGCACGCCGCCAAGAGTTGGAGAAGAAAGGACTGCGTTGGCGCTTTGTGGCTAAATTGGTAGAGGGCAAAACCACTGTTAGTCTAGAGACTGTGGATGCTTCACATCCATTCTACCAACTGGAGGGCTCCAACAATATTATCCTCATCACCACCGAACGCTACCACGACTATCCAATGATGATCCGCGGCTATGGTGCTGGTGCCAGCGTGACTGCAGCAGGCGTCTTCGCCAATATCATGCAAGTTAGTCACTAATCGGCTATCCATTCTAGGATTATTTGAATGATACACATACTAGCCGTCTGCCAAATTGGCAGGCGGTTGGTGTAGTAATTGGTGTTTGGTATGGGTTTTGTACTTATCACATCAAACAACATCAACATTATTCAAAATCTATTCCTTGCCGCGGCAGGGAGTTGATTGCCGCGGAATATTGTCTATGTTGTCTTTAATTAAAAATAACCATTGTCTTATTTTTCAACTATGAATACAATGAACAACAAAACCGAAAACCTACAGAAGTTCGCTATTAACCTTTGCGAACATGCCCAACAGGGCAAACTCGACCCAGTCATTGGTCGTGATGATGAGATCCGCCGCGTGCTGCAAATCCTCTCTCGCCGTACCAAAAACAACCCTATCCTCATCGGCGAACCCGGTGTGGGTAAGACCGCTATTGTGGAGGGCTTGGCGCATCGTATCATTCGTGGCGATGTGCCCGAGAACCTCAAAAAGAAACAAATCTACTCGCTCGATATGGGTGCGCTGATTGCTGGTGCGAAGTACCAAGGTGAGTTTGAGGAGCGCCTCAAGGGTGTCATCACGGAGGTGACAAGTGCTGCGGGCGAGATTATCCTCTTTATAGATGAGATACACACGCTCGTGGGCGCGGGTAAGACCTCAGGCGCAATGGATGCCGCTAATATCCTCAAACCAGCTTTGGCACGAGGGGAGTTGCGTGCGGTGGGAGCGACCACCTTGGACGAGTATCAGAAGTATTTTGAGACCGACAAAGCCCTCGAACGCCGTTTCCAAATGGTGATGGTGGACGAACCCGACGAGGCAGCGACTATCTCTATTTTGCGTGGATTGAAAGAGCGCTACGAGACCCACCACAAGGTGCGTATCAAGGATGATGCGCTGATTGCTGCGGTGACATTGTCCACGCGTTATATCACCGACCGCTTTCTCCCTGATAAAGCTATTGATTTAGTGGATGAGGCAGCGGCTAAGCTACGCTTGGAAGTGGACTCTAAGCCCGAAGAATTGGATAACCTCAACCGCCAAATCATGCAGTTGCAAATCGAGCGTGAGGCGATAAAGAAAGAGCACGACAAAGCTAAATTGGCTACTATTGAGGAGCAACTTCATGCGTTGCAAGCCGAGGCGAAAGAGATGAACGCGCGTTGGGAGCAGGAGAAGGGCTATGTGGCGACTATCCAAAACGAGAAAGCGCATATCGAACAGATGAAACACGAAGCAGAGGTCGCTGAGCGCGAGGGCAACTATGGCAAGGTGGCAGAAATCCGTTATGGTCGCCTCCAGCAAGCCGAAGCGAATATCAAAGCGGCACAAGATGCGCTGCATGCGATGCAAGGTGAGAGTCTCATCAAGGAGGAAGTGGACGAAGACGATATTGCCGAGATTGTGGCTCGATGGACAGGTATTCCTGTGACCAAAATGATGCAATCCGAGCGAGACAAACTCTTGCATTTGGAGGAGGAGTTGCACAAGCGTGTTGTGGGTCAAGACGAAGCTATTCAGGCGGTTAGCGACGCTATTCGTCGCTCTCGTGCGGGTTTGCAAGACCCTAAGCGTCCTATCGGTTCGTTTATTTTCTTAGGAACTACGGGCGTTGGTAAGACGGAATTGGCGAAAGCATTGGCGGAGTATTTGTTTGACGACGAGAATATGATGACGCGTATTGATATGTCGGAGTATCAGGAGAAGTTCGCTGCCACCCGATTGATAGGTGCGCCTCCGGGATATGTGGGCTATGACGAGGGCGGACAATTGACCGAAGCTATTCGCCGCAAACCTTATAGCGTGGTGCTCTTTGATGAGATTGAGAAGGCGCACCCCGATGTGTTTAATGTGCTGTTGCAAGTGTTGGACGATGGCCGCTTGACCGACAACAAGGGTCGCACGGTGAACTTTAAGAATACGCTGATTATCTTCACTTCGAACCTCGGTAGCCAACTCATCCGCGAGAACGAGGAGCAGGGCATTGACCACGAGCAGACGAGCCTGCAGGTGATGGAGCTATTGAAGCAGACGATTCGCCCAGAGTTTTTGAACCGTATTGATGAGACGATTATGTTCACGCCGCTCAATGAGAGTCAGATCCGCGATATTGTGGGTTTGCAGATTGATGGCGTACATAAGATGCTCTTACAGAGCGGTGTGGATTTGCGCATTACGGACGATGCGATTGACTATATCGCACGGGAGGGCTACGATCCGCAATTTGGTGCTCGCCCTGTGAAACGAGCGTTGCAGCGCCTCGTACTCAACGAACTGAGTAAGGCCATCATCGCAGGCAAGGTCAATCACCAACAGCCCGTTATCGTCGAACTCCGCGACGGCGAGTTGCAGTTCAAGAATTAACTAAAACGAGCATGCTCAGAGGCATGCTCGTTGTTTATTTATCCCAATATATATACTGTGTGTTACTGACCTGCTTGGCGGCGGGTTCCACGATGAAAGTGGGCGTTTCTTTATCCCAACCCTGAAAATCACCGTTCACCGAATCCTGAATGAAATGCTGCACATTCTCCGCCCATTGTAGCCAATGGCGCATATCGGCATTGCACTGCGTGTCAATCGTCGTAAAATCCGCATAGCGCGTTTGACGACCGATGATATTATTATGCATATCCATATAATAATCACACGGTGCATTAGGGCTCTTCCACTCCCAAAACACATCCATAATCGCGTGTGATAGCCACTCGCCTACATAAGTACGCAGTAGCACATTCACATAAATATGCTTGAACGCATCGCCAGGGCGACCATTATTCGTCGCATCGCCGTAATAGTAATACGCCAATTTCTCCGCACGCGCCTTGCTCTGCAACACGCGGTAGAACATCCTTGGTCCACGCCACAATAGCAGCGTGAGTAGGATATTCTCCTCATCAAAATACGATATATCCAATGTATCAAACGCTTCGCGGGTAAGCAGCTGCTCTGCATGCACCAAGGTCTGCAATTGTAGCCAATCTACCTCTTCTTGCGGCGTGAGTTCCAGCACCTGCAGTTCCTCATCTGCCGACAACGAATCTAACACAGCGTACAACGCGCTACTGGATGAATGAGCTTGCACAAATCGCAACTCTTGTTGCTTGGGGACAAAGAGCGTGGGGAGTTGCGCCGAACTAACCAGCAAGTGGTCTGCCACCGAACAGAGTTTGTTGATATACCCCTTATATGCCTTTTCGGGATACAAGCGCATGAGTTCTTGCTCCATGTAATCGGCAATGCTTTGCTCCTGCTGCAACATACTATCCGCCTCCCACTTAGCACCTAACACATATAATGCCTCCGCAGGGAAAGATGGGAGAACGGTAGTATCTGGTGTGAAACCTCCTCCCACCCTATCCTTAATAGGAAGGGATTGCTGTGTGCGACAACTAATAAGGAGAAGAAAAAGAGGAAAGAGTTTTAAGAGTTGTAAGGGTTTCATAGTTATATAAGGTGTGCTAATTATTTCTTTTTAAGGACAATCCACAAAATGATTGGTGCGCCAAAGAGGGCACTCATGGTGGATATTGGCAAGGAATAAGTGCTCAAATTGCAAAGGATATCGCAAATCAGCAGTATATTCGCTCCGATTAGTGCGGAAGCTGGTACCGTTAGGCGGTGGTTGCTGGTGGCAAACACGCCGCGTGCAATATGAGGGACTGCCACACCAATAAAAGCAATCGGTCCACAGAATGCCGTCACACTACCTGCCAACAAACATGATGCCACAACCATCATCCAACGCGTACGCTCCACATTGATTCCTAATCCACGCGCATAATCTTCCCCCAACAACAAACCATTGAGCGGTTTGATGAGCAACAATACGAATACAAAAGCCATGGCAATACCTGCGGCAAGTGTAGGCAGTTCATTCCACCCTACTCCGCCAAGTGAACCCAATGTCCAAACAACAAAGAGTTTAAGCGAATCTGGATTGGCGAAGTTCTGAATCATATTCACCAATGCACCCGCGATATTGCCAACCATCATACCTACAATGAGCAGTGTCACATTGCTTTGTATTCGTTTGGCAATCAGCATAACTATCACCATCACTCCTATGCTACCGCAGATCGCGGCTGCGCTAATTAACCCATTTCCTGTCAGAGTGCTTATTATGCCACCAGCGGTGGCACTAAGCATAGTAACAACTGCCACTCCGAGACTAGCGCCAGAGGACACTCCTAATATGTATGGTCCTGCTAAAGGGTTCCGGAAAAGCGTTTGCATCATTAATCCCGCAACGGATAGCGATGCGCCAGCTAGTATGGCAGTAATCATTTTTGGCAATCTCAGATGGATGAGAATATTGGCAATGGTCGATTCAGAGTTGGCTACCGATAGTAGTTGTTGCGGTGCAATCCAAAACGCTCCGCTGCATGTATCCAGCAGAGCCAACAGGCATAACATGACGCCTAACACTATGAATATGACACTATTCCGTTTCATTCCGCTTGCAAAGGTACTGCTTTTTTGTGACATATGCAAGAGGGCTCGCGGGAAAATCCACGAGGAATGAACAAAATGGCAGGTTCCGTTCAAAGTCAGTGCATAACGCAGTAATCCGATGCCTTAGCAGTGATACCACTAGGACTACAAAGTGATTCGAATAACTAACTTATCACTAACTTATCACTAATTAATCACTAATATACATCTAACTTCCGAAAAGACTCCGAAAAGGAGTTCTTCCTCAATGTTGGTCAAGTTATAATGCTCCCAATACTCCAGAATCACTAAAAATAATGTATCGAATAGTTGAATAGAAGCAAGGGCTATATGACAAAATGGCAGACAAAAGCCCCAAAAAGGTACAAAAAGTGTTTTGGCAAGGATTTTGTATAACAATTGGCAACTAATAATTTTGATATAACAACTAAAACTACTATACTACTATGACAAAAGGTAATATCGGGGTAACATCAGACAATATCTTCCCCGTCATCAAGAAATTTTTGTATTCTGACCACGAGATTTTTCTTCGTGAGTTGATTAGCAACGCGGTAGATGCTACCCAAAAACTCAAAACCCTCGCCTCTGTAGGCGAAGCCAAAGGCGAGTTGGGCGATACACGTGTGCGCGTACTTATTGATAAAAAGAAAAAGACCCTTACCGTACAAGACCACGGTATCGGTATGACAGCCGAGGAGGTGGATAAATATATCAACCAAATCGCTTTCTCTGGTGCAGAAGAGTTTGTGAATAAATACAAAGACAAAGCCGAAGCCATCATCGGTCACTTCGGTTTGGGCTTCTACTCTGCCTTCATGGTAGCAGACAAAGTGGAGATTTTCTCCCTCTCGTACCAAGAGGACGCCAAAGCCGTTCACTGGTCATGCGACGGTTCGCCTGAATATACGATGGAAGAGACCATCAAGTCAGAGCGCGGAACAGACATTGTATTGCATATCAACGACGAATACGCTCAGTATCTGGAAGATGCAACCGTAGAGGGATTGCTCACCAAGTACTGCAAGTTCCTCCCTGTAGAGATTGCTTTCGGCAAGAAAAAAGAGTGGAAGGACGGCAAGCAAGTGGAGACCGAAGAGGATAATATCATCAACGATGTTAATCCTGCTTGGACCCGCAAGCCTGCTGACCTCACCGATGAGGATTACCAGAAGTTCTATCACCAACTCTATCCTCATCAAATGGATGAGCCACTCTTCCATATCCACCTCAATGTGGATTACCCATTCAATCTCACGGGTATCCTCTACTTCCCACGTATCAAGAATAATATTGATATTCAGCGCAATAAGATTCAGCTCTATTGCAACCAAGTGTTCGTGACCGATGAGGTGGAGAATATCGTACCACAATACTTGACCCTCCTTCACGGTGTAATCGACTCGCCAGATATTCCGCTGAATGTCAGCCGTTCCTACTTGCAAAGCGACAACAATGTGAAGAAGATCTCTTCTCATATCACCAAGAAGGTTGCTGACAAATTGGCAGAGATCTTCCGCAACGACCGCGAGGACTTTGAGAAGAAATGGGACGACATCAAGCTCTTTATCCAATACGGTATGCTCAGCGATGAGAAGTTCTACGACCGTGCTGTGGGCTTTGCGTTGCTCAAGAATATTGACAGCAAGTACTTCACTTTCGAGGAGTACAAGGCACAAGTCAAAGACGCTCAAACCGACAAGAATGGCGACCTCATCATGCTGTATGCACAAGATGCTGATGCCAGCTACGCCTATATCCAACGCGCTAAAGAGAAGGGCTATGATGTGCTCCTCATGGACGGCGAACTGGATGTGCACGCTATGTCGCAATTCGAGCAAAAGAGCTATGGCGATGGCAGCGACGACAAGAAGCAGATGATTCGTTTCGTGCGCGTGGACTCAGATGTGATTGAGAACATCATCCAAAAAGAAGACAAAGCCCAAGTGGAACTCAGTGCCAATGAGGAAGATGCATTGCGCTACAGTTTCGAATCTCAGTTGCCTAAAACCGATAAAACCAACTATGCAGTAAGTTTGGAAGCCGTGTCAGCAGATGCACTTCCTGTTTTCCTCACCCAAAACGAGTTCATGCGCCGTATGAAAGAGATGTCGGCTCATCAACAGGGTATGTCGTTCTACGGCAATATGCCTGACCAATACAACTTGGTCATCAATACTGCTAACGACAAGGTGAAAGCCCTCCTCGCAGAGATTACCGATGCATGCGCTGAAGGTACAGCTCCAATCGTAGAGCAGATTGCCGCTAAGCAAGCCGAGGAGAAGACCCTGCAAGAGGCGCAGAAGGGCAAGAAAGATGCCGACCTCACGCAAGAGGAGAAGGACGCTGTGACCAATGTGACCAAGGAGTTGGCTGCACTCAAGCAACAACTCAAGGAGCAATACAGCACCTATGCTGCAAGCAGCGACAAACTTCACCAATTGATTGATATCGCCATGTTGGCAGCTGGTCAATTGAAGGGCGAGGCATTGGCTAAGTTCGTCAACCGTTCGGTAGAACTTCTCTAATTCCGATAACTGATATTCGATTACCAAACAAAAATCCCCAGCCAACCGCTGGGGATTTTGTTTATCTTCTATCAGGAAACTCTCCGTATTCTTCAAAGGTATAATTCAAGAAGTCATTGATAGGTTTGGCGGCGTAAGCAATCTCTGTGGCCAAATCCACGAAATCGGGTGCGCATACTTGCTCATTCGTCAGGGGTGTGCCAAACGTATAACATTTACGTTTTAACCAATCGGCATGCACGAAGTCAGCTGGGAATCCCTGTGGCACTTTCTTGAGCATGTATTCCGTGTCAAAGTCTTTGAAATATTTGTTAGTTACGGGATTAGCGAATATATTTTCCACCTCGTCGTAGTTCGCCAATATCTCTCGACGGACGGCATGAAGCAAATCTTTGTTGGGACACCACATGCCGCCACCAAACATACAGCGTTCGGGTTGAATATGAATATAATACCCACCTCTATCACTTTTCTTGCCACCTTTTACTGCGGGGAATACCCCAAACCACTCTTTGAATGGGCGTTTGTCAGGTGAGAAACGCACATCGCGATAGATACGCCATATACAATCTTTGGGCTGCAATGTTGCCAAATCAGGGTCCATCTCCGCCAATCGCTCCAACCATTCCGCAGTAAACTGTTCAAAACGTTGTTGGCAATCGCGGTACCAATCTTTGTGCGCATTAAACCACTCACGGTTGTTATTACAAGATAATTCTGTCAAAAAATCAAGTATCTCTTTCATATGTCAAAAAAAAGTTGTACCTTTGCGCCGCAATTCGCGGCTCTATAGTTCAATGGATAGAATAAGGTCCTCCTAAGACTTAGATTCGGGTTCGATTCCCGATGGAGCTACCAAACTTCGATGCAAAGATACTACTTTTTTCTTACATGGCAAAACAAAAAGCAAAATTTTATGTAGTTTGGCAAGGTCGTGAAGCGGGAATATACGACTCGTGGGCTGCCTGCGAAGCCCAAGTAAAGGGCGTTGCTGCCAAATACAAAGGTTTTGCTACGCTCGCTGAAGCTCAGCAAGCCCTCGCCGCCAACCCCGAAGATTATATTACCCGCAAATCTACACCGCTACAAAGTAGCCGTCACCTCGCTGCAAGCGACGCAACTTCGGCGCAGCCGACATTACCGCTACAGAGTAGCCCCCACCTCCCCGCTCTCGCAGTCGATGCTGCATGCTCGGGCAACCCAGGACTGATGGAGTTTCGTGGCGTGATCGCTGACACGGGCACGCAAGTCTTCCATCGTGGACCATACATAGGAGGTACGAATAATATCGGTGAATTCCTTGCCATTGTATTAGGATTAGCATACTTGAAAAAAGAAAAACTAGATTGGTCGTTGTACTCCGATAGCAAAACGGCTATCGCATGGGTACGCCAAAAGCAATGCAAGACCAAGATTGAGTGGAATATCCACAACCAAGACCTACTTTTGGCGGTTCGTGCGGCCGAAAAATGGTTACATGAAAATACTTGGACTACACCTATCTACAAGTGGGACACCGAACATTGGGGTGAGATCCCTGCCGATTTTGGACGAAAATAGTACTAAAAATGCTCTTTTTTGTAAAACAAAAATAGCAAATATACAAAAAATTTGCACATTTCACAAATTTTCTGTAATTTTGCACCGATTTTGAGAAATAGGGTTAAAAAGCAAACCTTTAAAACTTTTAAAACCCTTAAAACTGTTGAAACTTTGAAACAAAATTAATATTAATTTTTTTAAACTTTTACAACAATGACAAAAGTAGGTATTAATGGTTTTGGCCGTATCGGACGCTTCGTTTTCCGTGCTGCTATGAAACGCAATGACATCGAGATCGTAGGTATCAACGACCTCTGCCCAGTAGATTATTTGGCATACATGCTCAAGTATGACACCATGCACGGTCAGTTCGAAGGAACTATCGAGGCTGATGTTGAGAACAGCAAACTCATCGTTAACGGTAAAGTTATCCGCGTAACTGCAGAGCGCAACCCAGCTGATTTGAAATGGGATGAGGTAGGTGCAGAGTACGTAGTTGAGTCTACTGGTTTGTTCCTCTCTAAAGACAAAGCTCAAGCTCACTTGGAGGCTGGTGCTAAATATGTAGTTATGTCTGCTCCTTCTAAGGACGACACTCCAATGTTCGTTTGCGGTGTAAACGAGAAGAC
>JAZNRY010000121.1:0-69022 GCA_045590995.1 Paludibacteraceae bacterium
AACTCAAAACAAAATAAAGAGATAGATACCAACCAGAAGTGTCAATAGGCATATAGGTATATAAATGCCTAAAAAAACACACAAATTTTATTGTTTATTTGTATAAATAAAAAAAAAGTTGTACCTTTGCAGGCTTATTGCGGAAATACGCAATCAACACAAACAACAAAAGAACTATATCCACATTTATGGACTACAAATATTTACACACCATCAACTACCCCAGCGACTTGAAAAAGCTGCCTGAGGAAGCACTACCACAAGTGTGCGACGAAGTGAGGGATTTTATCATACAACAACTGAGCAAAAATCCCGGTCACTTGGGTTCATCGCTCGGAACCGTAGAACTCACCGTGGCACTACACTATGTGTTTGACACACCCAACGACCAACTCGTATGGGATGTGGGACACCAAGCATACGCACACAAAATACTAACCGGCAGACGAGAACGATTCCATACCAACCGACAATTCAAAGGAATAGCCCCCTTCCCTACCCCCGCCGAAAGCGAATACGATGCCTTCATCGCAGGACATGCCAGCAATAGCATCTCAGCAGCATTAGGTATTGCCATTAGGGAAGAGATCGCCGCTGAAGCGGCTGTAGATCGGGCAGAGCCCTGTAGTTCGGCTACGCCTGTAGTCAGTAGCGGTGAGAAGCGAAGAGTAGTGGCAATCATCGGCGACGGAGCAATGACAGGTGGATTGGCATTCGAAGGCCTCAACAACACCTCCATGCTCAAAAACAACCTACTCATCGTACTGAATGACAACAATATGGCCATCGACCCCATCAAAGGCGGATTCACACAATACCTCGTGGACATAACAACCAGCGAACGATACAACCGCTGGCGCTGGTGGGGATACAGAGTAGCACGCAAATTGCATATCCTCAACGACGACAACAAAGGACGCGTACTACGCATTACCAATAACATCAAAGCACTGCTCACCAAACAAGGAAACAACATTTTCCAAGGACTCAATATCCGATACTTTGGTCCCGCCGATGGACACGATGTACTGGAATTAGTACGCATATTCAACGAAATAAAAGACTACCAAGGTCCGAAAGTACTACATATCATCACCAAAAAAGGCAAAGGATACGAACCCGCCGAAAACGACCAAACAACTTGGCACGCCCCCGGAGAGTTCCTCATAGAAACAGGTGAAAGGTTAAAGGTGAAAGGTGAAAGGCAGGAACAATTATGGCAAGAGGTGTTTGGCGAGCA
The DNA here is from genome assembly GCA_045590995.1 of Paludibacteraceae bacterium. GTDB lineage: Bacteria > Bacteroidota > Bacteroidia > Bacteroidales > Paludibacteraceae > Colicola. The sequence continues at coordinate 1,241 of JAZNRY010000121.1, forward strand.
ACTACTCGAACTGGCAAAAGAAGACAAGCGCGTGGTAGGCATCACACCCGCTATGCCCAGCGGATGCAGCATGAACATCATGCAGAAAGAATTGCCCGACCGCGTATTTGATGTCGGCATCGCCGAAGGACATGCCGTGACCTTCAGCGCAGGACTCGCCAAAGCAGGATTGGTACCATACTGCAATATCTACTCCAGTTTCCTACAACGCGCATACGACAATATCATACACGATGTGGCAATACCCAAACTGCATGTGGTGTTCTGCATTGACCGCGCGGGCATCGTAGGTAACGATGGCGCTACACACCACGGCTTGCTGGATTTGGCGTATCTGCGTCCTATACCCAACATGGTCATTGGTGCACCTATGACGGCTACAGACTTGCAGGAAATGATGCGATTAGCCAAGGACTACGATGGCCCTATAGCTATCCGCTATCCGCGTGGCAGAACGAATGGAGGCGATGAGGCGATGAGGCGATTAGGCGATGAGGCGAAGGTGACTATCGGCAAAGGTGTATGCTTGAGAGAAAGTGAAGAAGCGAAAGTGGCAGTACTATCTCTGGGTGCTATCGGTTATACGGTGATTGAGGCGATAGATAGTTTAGGTGGAAGATCGGCTTCGCCTGTAGAGGGAATAGCGCATTACGATATGCGATGGCTCAAGCCAATGGATGAGCAATTACTACACGAGATAGGCAAACGCTTTACTAAAATCATCACAATAGAGGATGGTGTAATCAGTGGTGGCTTAGGTAGTGCTGTGCTTGAGTTTATGGCAGATAATGGTTACACGCCATGTGTTATACGCATGGGAGTAAATGACCAGTTTGTGGAACATGGTAGCACAAAGGAATTATATCATTTGTTAAAATTAGATAAAGAAGGCATATGCGAATCATTATTGCAGGCGCTGGAGCAGTAGGCCGCCACTTGGCAAAACTGCTATCACGCGAAGATATGGATATTAGTCTCATCGATGATCGTCAGGACAGATTGGGCGATCTGGATGCTAACTACGACCTGCTAACCAAAGTGGGTAGTGCGACCTCTATCCATGACCTCCGAAGCATCGGAGTGAAAGATGTGGATCTATTCATAGCCGTTACACCCTCGGAATCGGAAAACATTACTGCTTGCCTGCTTGCCAACCAATTGGGCGCCAAACGCACCTTGGCACGCATAGACAACTACGAATACCTGATTCCAGAGAACAAACGCCTGTTTGAGCAAATGGGACTGAACCATTTGATTTACCCAGAACTGCTTGCAGCACAAGAGATTACCTCTTCGCTCAAAACCAACTGGATGCGCTATCACCTCACCCTATGCGATGGTGCATTAGAACTGTGCGTAGTGAAAGTACGAGAAGGAGCAGCAGTGATTGGCAAACAATTTATGTCGGGCTTCTTCAATCATGGTTTCTATCGCGTAGTAGCCATAAAACGAGGACAAGACACCATCATTCCTACAGGAGCAGATGAGATACAAGCAGATGACATGGTATATGCCGTTTGTACACGCGAGAACATGAAACACCTGCGCGAACAACTGGGCAAACAGAAACAAGAAATCAGAAATATCATCTTCTTTGGCGGGTCGAAGATTGCCCAAAAGACAGTACAGAACCTGTCGGATGACCTGAGTATCAAGATACTGGAAGCAGACCGTGAGCATTGTTATCATCTGAGCGAGAAAGTGAACAACGCGCTGATTATCAATGCCGATGGTAGCGATATGGCGGTGCTAAAAGACGAAGGCATAGAAGATGCAGATGCTTTTGTAGCCGTAACCGATAGTAGCGAGGCGAATATCTTTGCCTGCATGGCAGCCAAACGCTTTGGCGTGAAGAAAACCATCGCCGAAGTGGAGAATATCGACTATATTGCTATGGCAGAAGGCTTAGATATTGGTACGGTACTCAATAAGAAAACCATTGCCGCTTCGTATATCTACCAAATGCTCTTAGATGCCAGCGTACTGAATGTGCGCAACTTGACCAGTGCAGATGCCGAGATAGTAGAGTTTATGGCAGAAGAAGGTAGTCGAATCACCAAAAACAAGATACGCGACATGCGACTGCCTGCCGATGCAAACATAGGCGCTATCGTGCGCGCAGGAGAAGGTATATTGGTAAACGGCGATACAGAAGTCCTACCTAATGATCAAGTGGTAGTATTCTGCAAAAGTCAAGTAATCCGAAAATTAGAAAAATTCTTCAAATGACACGCACCTTTAACACTCGCATGGTTTTTCGCACGATGGGCGCTCTGCTGCTCATTGAGTCGGTGTTTATGACCTTGGCATTGGGCGTTAGTCTATGGTATGGCGAGGCAGATACTGGTGTCTTTCTATTATCCACTATCATCACTTTGCTGGCAGGTGTCATTGGCTTGCTGGTGGGTCGTCGTGCCGAATCGCGCATGGGTGAACGGGAAGGTTATGTGATTGTAGCAATGGTGTGGGTGGTGTTCTCTGCCTTTGGCTTGCTCCCCTATTACCTTAGTGGACAAGTGCCTACGCTGACTGATGCGTGGTTTGAGAGTATGTCAGGTTTTACTACTACAGGTGCTACTATCATCCCTGATTTGGAAGTCATTACCCACGGACTGCTCTTCTGGCGTTCGCTCACACAATGGATTGGTGGTATGGGAATCATTGTGCTTTCTATTGCTATATTACCCATCTTTGGACTGAATGGCATGCAGCTCTACGCCGCCGAGGTGTCGGGACTGACCTACAAAAAAGTGTCGCCACGCATAGCCGATACCGCAAAAATGATGTGGAGCATCTATGTACTACTCACTCTTACCGAGGTGGCAACCTTGTGGCTCTGCGGCATGGATGTGTTTGACGCCGTGTGTCACTCGTTCTCTACGATTGCCACAGGTGGTTTCTCTACGCACAATAATAGTTTGGAATTCTACGACTCGGCGGCTATTCACTATACAGTGGCATTCTTCATGTTTATCTCGGGTATTAACTTCGTGCTACTCATTTACTTGCTTCGAGGCAAAGCCCGCAACTTCTTCCAAGATGAAGAATTGCGTTGGTACAGTGTAGCAGTACTGGTGTTTGCGGTAGCTCTGACTATCGGGTTGTATATTGCTCGTCCGGGTTGGACAGGCGTCGAGATGGAGCGCGCTTTCCGCGATAGTTTGTTCACGGTGATTAGTTCGATGACCTCGACAGGATACACCATTTCCGACTATATGTACTGGCCTGTGGTGGCATGGGTGGTGATATTCTTCCTCATGCTAACAGGTGCCTGTGCTGGGAGTACAGCAGGTGGAATCAAGTGGGTACGCTTGGCGATTATTCTGAAGAATGGTGTGGCAGAGTTCCAACGCCGTATTCATCCTAATGCGATTATCCCTGTACGACTCAACGAGAAAACTGTTCCTCAGCAGACCATTAATAATATCATGGCGTTTTTGATATTCTATGTATTCATCATAGCAGTCACGGTGGTGATTTTCTGTGCTACTGGTGTAGATTTTGATGAGGCTATCGGTTCTGCTGTTTCGGCTATTGGTAATGTGGGTATCAGCATTGGTCAGTTTGGTCCTTCGGGTACCTATGCGGAGTTCCCTACTGTGGCAAAGTGGGTTATGAGTGTCGTCATGCTGATTGGTCGTTTGGAGATTTTCACCGTACTACTGCTCTTTACAAGAGCATTGTGGAGGAAGTGAATTGAAAGGCGATGAGGCAATAAGGCGATGAGGCGAAAGGCGAAAGGCGATGAGACCGAGGCATATTGTATATTGTATTTGGACGGTGATTGCGCTACTGGGCGCAGTTTGTTGGGTTGTCCCCGATGGTGGTTGGCATATCGGGAAATGGAATCTGCGTTGGCCTACTCTTGCTGAAGCGTTGGACTTAACGAATGAAGGAATGAAGGAATTAACGAGTGATTCCTTATTGGCGGAAATAGATACAACAGGTCTGATACCAGCTGATAGCGTAATCCAACAAGATACATTAGTAGTCAAAGACAGCGTTCCGAAGAAGCCGCAATCCATAATCCCCGAGGTTAATGTAGTAAGCACCGACGCTCGGGCATATCTTTCGGCTTTTTATGCTGCATTGGATAATGTGGACAGCCAACCAGTGCGTGTGGTACACTACGGGGACTCGCAAATAGAAGAGGACCGTATCACCAATATCCTGCGCGAGCGGTGGCAAAAGCAGTATGGCGGGGGTGGCACAGGACTATTGCCTTTGCATCAGACTATACCGACACGCACCATTCGCCAATGGATAAGCATAAACGACAAGGTGCAGTCTGCACAAGGTGGTCCAAAGCGCTTTTTGGTATATGGTCCTCGCAGCATGCGTTTGACAGAGAGCGATGACTATGGCTTCATGGGACAAGTGGCAGTGATGGACAGCACGCTGGTCAAAGGTAGCGAAGACATCGTGCTGCATATTGAGCCGATAGACAAGAAACGCAAACCGCACAACTATTTCAATCGTGTGCGGGTACTCACCGACAGTGCGTATGTAATTAAGAATTTTGAATTAAGAATTAAGAGTGGTGACTCACTGAACATAATTGGGAGTCAAGAATCCGTACTTAAGAGTAAGGATTTTCTTCTTCCCGATAGCACTACGAAGTGCGAGATACACTTACAGGGGAAGGGCAAGGTATATGGAGTGAGTCTGGAGACTAACAAAGGTGTGATTGTGGATAATATTCCAATGCGTGGTTGTTCGGGGAATATTTTCACCAAGATAGACAGCACACAATTGAGCAACTTCTATCGCGAAACGAATACACGACTGATTATCTTGCAGTTTGGTGGTAACATGATTCCGCAGACGGAGAATCCTTCCACCATCAGCGGGTATGTGCGTAGCACATTGCGCCAGCAAGTGCGCTATATCCATGCATGTGCGCCAGAGGCATCAATACTGTTTGTTGGTCCGAGCGACATGTCCACGAATATCGACGGACAGATGACCACCTATCCGTTGGTACCCTATATGGACAAACTACTCAAAAAAATGGCAGCCGAAGAACAGATTGCCTACTGGAGCATGTACGATGCTATGGGTGGAAAAGACAGTATGGTAAGATGGGTAGAAAATGGATTGGCAGGCAGCGATTATGTGCATTTTACGCGTGCAGGGGCAAACAACATCGGAAAGAAATTATATCAATGGATAGAGGAAAAACGGAAGTAGTAAGGTGTAAAGTGTAAGGTGTAAAGTGTAAGGTGTAAAGTGTAAAGTGTAAAAGGAGAGGTAATGGAATTTCTTCACCACATATTTGGATTTAATAGCGAGAGTCCGTTGCTGTTCACCCAGTTCTATTTCTGGGCGTTCTTTGCGTTGGTATATGCGGTGTTTGCGATGATAATGGAAATGGGTGCGCACAGCGCACAGGCGATAAGACGAGAAGGCGATAAGGCAAAAGGCAGGAATACACGATTACATCTGCGCAATGTGTTCCTCATGGCTGTGAGCTGGTTCTTCTACTACAAAACCAGCGGATTATTCCTACTCATCTTGCTATTTGTTACTGTCAGCGACTGGCTCATTGCGCAGCAGATCTATCGAAACAAAGAGCAAGGAACAAGGAACAAAGAGGCGCGCTCCAAAGCATGGCTCGCCCTTAGCATTATCATTGACCTCGGACTACTCTGCTACTTCAAGTATGCGTATTTCTTCACCCATATGGTGAACGATTTGCTCGGGACAGAGTTTGCGGTATTTGATTTGTTTGCCTACATCGGCAACGGTTTCAGCGAGAGCGGACGCTTCATGGTAGATAAGATTATCCTGCCTGTGGGCATATCGTTCTACCTTTTTCAAGTAATGTCCTACACCATAGATGTGTATCGCGGACAAGTCAAGCCCGTGAGAAACATCTTGGACTTTGGCTTCTATGTGAGTTTCTTCCCTGGTCTGGTAGCAGGACCTATCGTGCGTGCCAACGAGTTTATTCCACAACTATACAAGCCTTTCTGCCTAAGCCGCCGTCTCTTCGGATTGGCCGTATTCTGGATACTCAATGGACTGATTAAGAAAATCGTACTGAGTGATTATTTGGCAGTCAACTTGATTGACCGAATTTTTGATAATCCATTGCTATTCAGCGGATTTGAAAACCTATTTGCCTTGTTTGCCTATTCGCTGCAAGTGTATGCCGACTTCTCGGGCTACACGGATATTGCAATTGGTATCGCGATGTTGCTGGGCTTTTATCTGCCGCAGAACTTCGATTCGCCCTACAAGTCTCGCAATCCGCAGGAGTTTTGGCGGAGGTGGCATATGTCGCTCAGCCGTTGGTTGAAGAGTTACCTGTATATCCCTTTGGGTGGCAACCGCAAGATTATGGGCAAGCCCGTGAAGAATAAGATTGCCGCAGGTAATGTCAACTCATTCATCACCATGCTGTTGGGTGGATTATGGCATGGCGCCAGTTGGAACTTCGTCATTTGGGGAGCGCTCAATGGAGCAGGTATGATTGTATATAAGGTGTGGGCTAAGATGAATTGGAACATCAAAATGCTGCTGATGAGTGTGCTTATGGGCGGATTGTGGGTAGCTTATAGTATGCTAAATGCTCCTATCTGGAATGTGTGTTTCGTGTGGGGAATAGCATTATGGATAGGAACCGCCATCCGTTACGCCTATTGGTGGTGGGAGCGTGTGTTGATGAAACGAGACAACCTACTCTCACCTTTCGCCAACAACCTTTCGCCCATCGCCAATCGCCTTGCTGCTGCATGGGCTATAGCACAGACTTTTGTGTTTATCACATTCACGCGATTGTTCTTCCGTTCGGGCAGTAACCTTGATCCTGCGACCGCCAATCAAGAGGCATGGGAGACAGCTACGAATATGGTCAATCAGATTGGTGGTGCATGGAATAGCAGTATTATCCCAGATTTTATGTGGGAGTATCGCAATGTGGTGATATTGTTTGTGTTAGGCATGGTAGTTCACTGGTTACCCAGTCGCGTGAAGCGCTGGTATAGGGTGCGTTTTGCATTGTTACCGATATGGGCAATCGTATTGATTGCAGTGGTGGCGATAATAGGCGTGTATCAGTTTGTAACGGCGGACTTACAGGCATTTATCTATTTTCAATTTTAAATAGAAATCGGGAGTTCGGGTCCAGCATCCAGAGACCAAATAAAAAAATGATAATCGGAATTACAGGAGGTATAGGCAGCGGCAAGAGCACGATTGCAAGGCAATTGCGCGCGATGGGTTATGCGGTGTATGACACCGATAGCGAGGCCAAACGCCTGATTGTGGAAGATGCCCATGTGCGCCAAAAGATAGAGCAACTCTTTGGTCAAGAGGTATATGCCGACGGCGTATATCAAACGGCATTGGTAGCACAGCGTGTATTTACAAACAAGTCGTTGCTTGCCCAACTCAACGCCATCGTTCACCCCGCAGTAAAAGCAGATATTCTCCGTTGGACTACGAACGACCATCTGTCATCTACAGGGAGTCAGTCCAATCCACAGAAGAGCGATTTACAGCGCAAGGATTTTCTCTTCATAGAATGTGCCATTCTATATCAAGCAGGCTTTGATCAGTTATGCGACAAAGTAGTGATGATCATTGCCCCAGAGGCGATACGCATAGAGCGTACCATTGCGCGCGACCAAACGACAATGGACAAAGTAAGTGCGCGCATACATGCGCAAGATGTGGAAGGGGATATTCAGCGTGCCGATATAGTCATTGATAATGATGGCACGACACCTATTACTACTCTTTGCGAAAAGATAATCACCATAATAGGTAGTTATGGCGGTAATTAAGAAGGAGAATTGCAAATAATATCAAGCAAACGGTTGTTTTTTGAAAATAATACTCGCTTTACTTGCATATTTGTATTTTTTGTTGTACTTTTGCACAAAATTTATGAGCAATCATGCAGTATTCCGTAGTACATTTATCGTATCTATTTACAGAAGACTGGCAACAGGACTTGTTTGAGCAAGCCATGTGCGACTTGGGTTTTGAGGTGTTTGATGGAGCAAACGCCTATATTCAGACAGCCGTATGGGAGGAGAATCAGGAGGCTTTAAACCATCTGATATCCGAGACCGAAGGCGTGGAAATCATGGGTGTAGCGCTTTGCGAGGATATCAACTGGAATGCCACATGGGAAGCAGAACACGAGATTGTGGAATTGCCATTGGGCGTTCGTATCACACCGCATTGCGCTTTTGGTGCGGGACATCATGAGACAACGAGCATGATGATTGAGGCGCTATTGGAGGCACAGGAGCAAGGCTACTTCGTGCAAGAGCGCCATGTGCTGGACATGGGTTGTGGCACGGGTGTGCTGGGCATCATGGCTAAGAAATGCGGCGCAACAACTGTAGTAGCAGTGGATATCGACGATAAGAGCGTGGCGAATAGTATCGAAAACGCAGAAGCTAACGGAGTGTCATTGGATGTGCGCTTGGGCAGTACCCCACCCGATGGCGAATACGACTTGATAATGGCGAATATACACCGCAATATATTGGTGGAACAAATGCCTGCGTATGCCAAGATACTCAAAGACAAAGGCGAGTTGTGGCTGAGCGGATTCTACGCCGAGGATATTCCGCATTTGGAGAAAGCTGCAGAAGCAGTAGGACTGCAACACATTCAGACAAAAGAACGCGGCGAATGGAGATGGATGAAAATTACGATTTGACCATGTACAACAATACAGTTTGCGCCATATCAACCCCTTACGGCAGCGGAGGAATAGCGGTAGTACGCGTGAGCGGTGCGTCAGCCATACAGATTGTGGACACCCTGTTTTGTGGGCGTAAGTCGCTCATGGAAGCTAAAGCATATACCGTGCATTATGGGGAGATTAGGCGTAGTTCAGGCATCTGGAATCCAGAGTCCGAGATATTAGACCAAGTATTGGTGAGCATCTTCCGTGCGCCTCACTCCTTCACGGGCGAAGATGTGGTAGAGATTGCATGCCACGGCAGCATGTATATTCAGCAGACGCTGCTGCAATGGCTCGTGGATGCAGGTTGCCAATTGGCAAAGGCGGGCGAGTTCACCCAACGCGCTTTCCTCAACGGCAAGATGGATCTCACCGAAGCCGAAGCCGTAGCCGACCTGATTGCTGCACAAACAAAAGCCGAAAAAGATTTGGCTATCAGTCAGTTGCGCGGTGGTATATCCAATGAGTTGGCTAAACTCAGAGAACGACTACTGACCTTCACTTCGCTCGTAGAGTTGGAATTAGACTTTGCTGACCATGAGGAACTGGAGTTTGCAGACCGCAGCGAACTATTTGCGCTGGCACAAGAGATTGACACCACGATTGGCAAGTTGGTTGGTTCTTTCAAAACTGGTAATGCAATCAAGCAAGGTATCCCTGTGGCGATTATTGGTGCGCCCAATGTGGGCAAGTCCACTTTGCTCAACGCTTTGCTCGGTGAAGAGCGCGCTATTGTGAGCGATATTCAAGGCACCACACGCGACACGGTAGAAGACACATTGGTGTTGGACGGCATGCTGTTCCGCTTCATCGACACCGCGGGTTTGCGCCAAACGGAAGACACAATCGAGAACTTAGGCATTGAGCGTAGCCGTCAAGCAGCCCAAAAAGCAGCGGTACTCATTCACCTGCAAGACGCCACGGAACCAGTGGATATATTGTCCGAATTGGACGATATAAACGAAAAGAAGATTATACAAGTATATAATAAGGTGGACTTGATTGGCGAAAGAGCACCCCATGACGCAAGCGTCATCGGGGACCCCGCTAAGGCGAAAGGCGAAGAGGCGAAAGGCGAAGAGCAGCCCAAAACGCCACGAGCGTTTTCGAGGACTCCGCTTGGACAAGAAGCAAGGATTTATCTCTCCGCCAAGAGCGGTCATGTAGAGGTACTGAAGCAAGAATTGATTACCTATGCCCGTGAGCAATACGACACACGCAACGCAGTGACTATCAGCAACACACGCCATTATGAGGCATTGGTGCGCGCGCAAGAGGCTATCAAACGCGTGCAAGATGGACTGCAAATGCAAATCAGCGGTGAGTTCCTCAGTATGGACTTGCAAGACTGCCTTTCCGCCCTCGGAGAAATCACAGGACAAATAACCTCACAGGAGGTTTTGAATAATATCTTTGGTAAATTCTGTATCGGAAAATAGAGGCGAAAGGTTAAAGGCAAGGAGATGAGAAAGAAAATAAATATATTATTAGGTGCATTGATTGCCCTGTTGGGTGGGTGTAAGAGTCAAAAAGACATGCCTACACCAAGCGAAAGAATCATGGTGATGTATGGTCCGCCTGCGTATTTCCAACAGCAAGCCACCCACCAACAAGAGACTCAAGAGCAAAACTCATCTTCGCAAGAAACGCCACAAGAGAACAACGAGGCAAACACCTCTTTGCCCAATACCCACTAAACAGTAGCCCACAGGGCGTCCACTAAACAATAAATAGTAAATAATATGATATACTCCATGACAGGCTACGGCAAAGCAGAGTGCTTGGTAGCCACCAACAAGAAACTGGTCGTAGAAATCAAGAGTCTCAACTCTAAGTCGCTGGATCTCAGTGTGCGCATTGCTCCACAATTGCGTAGCAAGGAATTGGAAATTCGCACGCTCATTGCGCAGAGCCTTGAACGCGGTAAACTCGACCTGAGTATCTATTATCAAGATGCAGTGCAAGGCGATGATGCGACCACTTTCGCACCTATCAATCGCGAAGCGTTTGCATATTACTACCGCGAACTCACAGCCCTGCAAAGCGAACTGGGTTGGGCGAATAACCAAGATATTGTGGCGGCTATCATGCGCATGCCAGATGTCACGAAGGTGCAGGACGGAAGCGAGGTGAGCGACGAGGAATGGACTGTAGTGATGCAAACCATCAAGGAGGCGATTAAGCAGTTTAATGCCTTCCGCGAGCAAGAAGGTGCGTCGCTCTACCAGATGTTTTGCGAGAAGTTGGACGCAATTGCCACCCTATTGGCAGAGGTAGAACCTTACGAGCAAAGCCGTGTGGAGAAAATCAAAGCCCGCATAGAAGCGAACTTGGAGCAATTATCTGCTACAACACAGCAAGCCCTCGACCGCAATCGTCTGGAGCAAGAGATGATTTATTATATTGAAAAACTGGACATTAACGAAGAGAAAGTACGCTTGACCAACCACCTACGCTACTTTCGCGAAACAATGGGCGAACTTCTCTACACCACTCTAAACAATTCTACACCACTCTACACCACTCTAAACAATTCTACACCAACCGGAGTGGGCAAAAAACTCGGCTTTATCGCCCAAGAGATGGGACGCGAGATTAATACCCTTGGCAGCAAAAGCAACCAAAGCGAGATGCAGATTATCGTGGTGAAGATGAAGGATATCCTTGAGCAAATCAAAGAGCAAGTGCTGAATGTTTTGTAAAAAAGTAGGTATATTTATTTTCCTTTCAAAAAACACCGCACTTTTGCAAGCAGCATTGGAACAATAGCATAAAAACACGCAGGCATATGTTCAAGAAAGAATTGTCATACTATTTTTCTACGCCGATTGCGTATATCGTGATTGGGTTGTTTCTGTTGGCAGTGAGTCTATTCCTATGGGTGATTCCTGGTCAATGGAATGTAATAGAATCAGGTTATGCACAAGTAGATGGATTATTTCAAATTAGTCCGTGGCTGCTGATGTTGGTATGTCCTGCGCTGACCATGCGCTTGTTTGCAGAGGAACGACAAAGTGGTACATGGTTGCTATTGCGTGCGCAACCCATTGCGCTATGGAAGATAGTCGTTGGCAAATATATGGCAGCGTTTGTGCTAACCGTATTGGCACTCTTACCATGCTTGGTACACTACTTCATCGTATTCTATATGGCGGAGCCGATAGGCAATATTGATAGTGGACAGTTCGTAGGGTCGATGATGGGATTGGTGTTTTTGAGTGCATCGTTTACGGGTATAGGTTTGCTCTGTAGTACGCTGACTAAGAGCCAGTTGGTATCATTTATATTGGGGGCGGTGAGTTGCTTTGTATTGTACTGGATAACATTGCAAGATCACTATAGCAGTATCTCACGCGGCGTGGTAGATTTGCGAGATGTGGTATTCTTCTTGAGTGTGGCTGTGGCAGCGATGATAGTGAGCATCTTGGTGATGGATAAAGCAGAGAAGAAATAAAAACAACGGATAACGGGAATTTATTAACAACAACATAAACAACTTGTTTCAACAACAATTGCGCGCAAAACAACACATTGCGCGCCACGGATAAACAAGAGTACCCATGACACGCATAGGTTTATTGAGCGATACACATAGTTATTTGGATCCACGCGTATTGGAGCATTTCGCCGAAGTGGATGAGATATGGCATGCAGGAGATATAGGCAGCGCGATGGTATTGCAACACCTGCGTGAGTTTAAGCCAACAAGAGCGGTGTATGGTAATATGGATAGCGGTGATGTACGGTATTCGTTGAGCGAATTTTATCGCTTCCGTGTGGAGGATGTGAATGTGCTGATGACACATATCGGGGGGTATCCTGGCAAGTATAATCCATGGTTGCTGCCGATGTTTAAGAAGGAGACACCTCAGTTGTTTGTTTGTGGGCATAGCCATATTTTGAAGGTACAATACGACCCCACTTGGCAGATGCTGACTATGAACCCTGGTGCAGCTGGTAAACAAGGTTGGCAGACCGTACAGACGCTACTCAGATTTGTGATTGATGGGGCAGAAATTCGCGATTTAGAGGTGATAGAATTAGATAGAAAATGACGGTAAATATGTTATTAAACATTTTTTTAGGCAAAAAAGTGCAAAAAGGTGTTGCACAACATAAATTTTGACTTGCACAGAAGTGAGAAAAGCAGTACCTTTGCAGCGGTTTTGAAAACCAATCCAATCTTTTTTGTACCTTAAAAATCAAACAGACTAATACCTTGGAAAAATAGTCGTCGAGAGACGGCTTTTTTCTTTTATTATACTCTTTTTTAGTTGCCAACTGGCATCTCACAGTTCTCGAAACCACTCGCTTACCACTCTGACTTTCACGGTACCTACCCTCCCCCCCCCTTTTTTTTGTAGTTAAACCTAAAAAAGCCCTGTGGCGAACCACAGGGCTGGGATGAGAAATTATATATTAAAGGATTGATGCTTGGATTATGGTTGCACTGCGAAAATCTTTGTAGAAGAATGTACCATATCATTGAGACGCTTGGCAATTTTATTCCAATTAAAATTGCCCGTAGTCATAACAACTGATTCATTAAAATCTATTTCATCAAAATATGTGAGCGCTTTAATAGGCATCATAACATTAGCCATTGGAAATTTTGATATATAAAAATCAAGCATTTCTTCCAATGAATATTGAGTAGATAAAGTAGCTATATCTATAAAATCCTTAATTCGTGTTCCATTCTGGGCTATAGCAGATAATTTCATGGCTATAATATCAGGTACACTCTCTAAACGGATACCATCAATAATATCAGGAGATTGAAGATGTGGATAGTTAAATCGAATACAATCAATCATAATCCCATCAATAAAACCCTTGAGCGTTTGATTTCGCTCGTATGACACCTTTAAGCCATATCGTTGTACCAACATGGATTTTAGTTCCTCTAAATCAAAGTCTTCGGTAGTAAATAAGTCCAAATCAATACTTTTTCGATGTCCTATGCGCAAAGCGAGTGCAGTACCACCAACAAGATTGAATGATAGGAGCAAAGGTTCAGCCTGTAATTGCTTTAATAATTCCAATGTGCGGGGCTCGACTGTTTCTTGGTGTAACATTTGAGTTCCTCCTTATTAAGATTAAACAAAGTACAAACGAAATGTATATTCAAATCATTTAAGTAAGGTAGTGATTTAACTATTTCTCGAACCCCATTAATGCCTCCATATAAGTCAAAGGCTGCAAAGAAATCTTCGGGAGTTCCCATCTCAATAACACGCTGCACAACAAGTCTCTTCGATTTCTGCCAATCAAAGGTATTGATATCGTATTCCCATAAAAGCGCTTTATTGGGCAAACGATCTCCTGCGCTGTATGTATCTAACAGAATCATTCGTATTGTATTTTGTTTTGCAAAGGTACAACTTTTTATTGAAATATGCAAATATTATGCCAGAAAAATGTAACAATATGCATTAAAAAAGCCCTGTGGCGAACCACAGGGCGAGGGTGAGAAATTATATATTCTCGAAGATTGACTAATACTTCTACAATAATTCAGTCATATATACAGGAAGAAGTAATGTTTGTTCATCTTTTCGGAGATCTTTTGTATAAATAAGATATCTATTACTTACGCGTGATGAATATTTATCACAAAAGGCATCCAATGACTTGTGTGTCTTATACCCTTCAGACTTCACTTCTATCGGGTGTATTTTGGTACCACGCGAAAGAAGAAAATCCACTTCATAATTATGTTTATTTTCATCTGGGAAAGTGTAATAGAATAAGCGATTTCCACTTGAAGCTAACATTTGTGCCACTACATTCTCGAACACATATCCAAGATTGGTTGCTAAATCATCATTAAGCAATTTTTTGTAAATGATATTCTCTGTAAAACTTTTGTCCCAAAATGCTAAAGTTATAAATAATCCTGTATCCGCAAGATACATTTTAAATGCGGACCTATTAGTTGACAAATCCATCCCCACATTAGGATCATTAGCATGATAACATATATTCACAGTCTTGCTATCCTGCATCATAAATAAGATATTATCCAACTGTTCAGCTCGAGTTTTATCTATTACTGTAGAAGGTTGAAAACGATTCGCATTACTTGCCAACTGCGATGGAATAGACATAAACAAAGCCTGCGCCTTACCTGTTTTATCTATTTTTTGCAAGTCATTTTGATAAAGTCGAATAATACTGCGCTTCACCCTATCCACTGCCGCAAAATCTTTTGTATCAAGATATTTAGAAACTGCTTGAGGCATTCCGCCAACCAGCATATACAAGCGGAAATCACGCATTAACTTGCGATTAACATCATCGCCGAATCCACATTTTTTTTGTAAGGCCGTTTGCATATCTGCATATCCGTTTTCCTTCCCCATTGCCCACATCCATTCTTCATAATCCATCGGATACATTTCAAGGACTTCCTCCTCTGAAGGGATAATGATATGCTCTACATTTTTATGAATACTTATTAGCGATCCTGTTTCGATATAATCATATCTACCATCTTCTACGAGAGCCTTGATTGCTTGACGAGCAATAGGATATTTCTGCACTTCATCAAATACTATGACCGATTCACGCTCATACAATGTCACGCCCTTCAGCAAACGAAGACGAGTGAAGAAATAATCTATATCTGACAAATCATCAAATAATGTCTTTTCCTCTTTAGAAACTTTGGAAAAATCAAACAGCACAAACGATTTGTATTCATTTTGTGCAAATTGACGAACCAAAGTAGATTTACCAATACGTCTTGCTCCCTCTATCAAAAGAGCTGTTTGCCCCTGCGACTCTTGCTTCCATTGAAGCATTTTTTCATACGCTTTTCGTTTAAAAATGCGACTTGCCATACTCTATAATTTATTTTCGATGCAAAGGTAGTGAAAATCTTTGAATTACGCAACTATTTTTACAAAAATATTCCCTGAGCGCAAAATTCAAACTACAAAAATGTTCCCTGAGCGCAAAATTCAAAGCAAATAAAAAGCCCTGTGGCGAGTGCCACAGGGCGAGGGTGAGAAATTATATATTCTCAAAGATTAAATGCTTAATTACTCAGCAACAAAAGTGAGTTTTTTGTTTTGCTCAGCAGAGCCATCCCAATCAAACTCAAATTTAGCAGAACCCTTGAAAGCAGGAATTGTGATATCACCATCACCTGAAGCCTCAATACCTTCAATTGTCAAATCGCTACCACCGAAGCTCTTAGCCCAATCGTGGTTAAAGCGAATCTTGAATTGACCAGCAGCAAGGTCAAGATTTTTAGCTTCGAATACATAGTGGTCACCATCTTTGCTTACGAAAGCGAAATCGGTATCTGTATCCCAGTTACCGTTAACGGTACCGATGAAAGAGTAAACGAATGTAGTAGGATCAAGAACTTCAAGCTCACCAGTCTTCTCTACTGTGCACTTGTAAGACTCTTGTGTTGTAGCAGCTGGACCAACGAACTCGAGAGTAATCTTGTACTCAGCGCGTTCCAATGGAATATCAGCACCACCAGGAAGACAATCAGCACCAAGGTTGGTGTTAGCCTTTACGAGATTAGCAATATCCAAGTTGATTTTCCAAGCATTGCTGTGAGCGAACTTGAATGCACCAGCAGTTTCGATAGTGCAATTCCACTCCCATGTGTTATCAGCAGTTTTCTCGCCTTCTGTGAAGCCCCAGCCGTTCATAGCACCACGAACGCCCCATTTAACAGGAACGATGATACATTGTGCACCACCAACATCAGACAAGTTGCCATCCTCGTTGAAATCGAGAACAATGTGATAAAGACCAGTCTCAGTAACCTCTACAGTAGTGTTAGCAGCAAGAGAACCCTTGTAACCAGGAACATTAACATTGTCAGTTACAATAAGTTCCTCACCATACTCAAGAGCAGCACCATACTTGTCAGCAACAGCACCTTTCTTGTTTACGAACTCATACTTTTTACCAGCCTCGAGAACGATGTACTTCTCATACATACCTGTACGAGCAGTTTGATCTACCTCGTTGATACCTTGATCCATTGCATTTTCCTCAATGAGATCTACACCTGCCTCAGATACATAGAAACCATTTGGAAGTTGGTTCAAGTCTGGGCCATTTGTTTTGTTTCCATCACATGAAGTGAATGTTACAGCAGCAACTAAAGCCGCTACAAAAATACCAAATTTCTTCATAATAAATTAGAATTTTAGTTTGTTAATTAGTTAATGAATTTTGTTTATATTCAATTTTGAATATTTTTCGGATTAGTAACCTGGGTTTTGTGTCCAAATCTTCTTTCCTGTTGTAGGATCTACCACTGCTTTTTGCAATACAGTGTAAGGAATTGGGAACCAACGACGGGTCTCAGCTGTATTCTTAACATACTGAATCTTCTCGAATTGACCAAAACGGATAAGGTCACGACGGCGTTGGTTTTCCCAAGTCAACTCACGACCACGCTCAGCCAAGATACCGTCATTAAGACCAGTACCGATTGCTGTAAATGCATCTGGATATGTTTGGTCGAAAGTAGCAATAGGATCAGCTTCATAAGCAAAAGCACGCTTCTTTATAGCATCTACAGCAGTATTTTCTATACCAGGAGCATCGTCTTGACCACCACGCAAAAGTGCTTCTTTCTTCATCAAGATAACATCAGCATAGCGGAAGAGTACAAAGTCGTTCTCCATGTAAGTATATGTACCTGTTTTGTCAATCTCATATTTATACATACGAGCTCCATCTACACGATTTGCAGCATCCAAAGACTCTACTTCTGGCACAATGACAATAGGTGTACCGTCGTTATCTGCAATTGTATCGCCCTTCTCTGTACAGAGAGGACCAAGGAACCATGCAAACTGCTCGTTAGTCATAGTACCCTTTCTATCACCAGCACCACGCACATCACGATTGTTGTAAATTTCCATGAATTGAGGACGCGCAACGAAACCATTCCAGCAATCAAGCTTCATATTGAAACGAGTTTGGAACTTGTAGTGCAAAGAGAGATAGCAAATACGCAATTTGTTTTTGCAAGAATATTGATCACGCTCGTTGTTGGTAGTACCATCCTCAACGATAGTAAAGATATTTTCCTTGCTACCACCGTTCTCAAGAAGGAAGTTATTGAAATAGTTACTCTCAATAGCATAAGAGCCAGAGTTAATCACTTTATTGAGGCAACGAACCGCATTGGTATAGAAATCCTCTGCGCTGGCGATATTGATACCAACCTCCTGCAAAAGAACAGATCCCTCTTTACCATTTTGCACTGTGCATGTGCGTTTAGCAGCCATAACATTCTCAGGAGTACATCCATAAGACTCTGCATTGAGATATAACTTAGCCAACAAAGTATAAGCAACACCTTGTGTACAACGACCCAAATACAATTGGCGATTAGCATCATTTACAACAGCCATATTAGGCGCATTGCGCTCAAGACAAGAAACTAAGTGTGCCCAAGTAACCCATGGGTCAAGCAATTGTTCGTTACGATCAGAATAGTCCTCCATGTAAGGAATGCGACCAAAAGAGTCAAAGAGAAGATAGTAGTAGTAAGAACGAAGAACCTCCATCTCACCTACATACATAGCATACAACTCTGGTGACATATTGTCCTCATTCGAATACAATGTTTCCAACAAGTTGTTACACAGCACCGAACCTGATACAGTACAGTTCCAAATATTTTTGAACGCTTCACCGTATGCATTCCACTCGTGAGTATTGAGGTATTTCCAATAACCACCATCGTTCCAGTCACCACCTTTTCGAATAGGGCAAAGACCTTCATCTGATGTCAGCGTATTTACTCCCCAATATCCCCAGTGGTCATGCATAAAACGGAGATCCGCATAAGCTTGACCAACAAGATTAGTCACATTCTGCTCATTTTGAAGCATTTGGTCAGTAGTTGGCTTACCAAAGTTTTCTTCCTCCAGCATATTACAAGCAGAGAAGATTGGTAATGCGATCGCGCAAACCAGCGCGTATTTTAGAATCTTTTTCATTATTTCGACAAATTAAAAGAGATTAAGATTTACACCGAACAAGAAGGTTGCAGTCTTAGGATAGAAGTTATTGATTTCTATACCAGGATAGTCAATGCAAGAAGTATTAATCTCTGGATCAAGACCTGAATAAGAGGTGATTGTAAAGAGATTTTGTCCAGTTGCATAGAGGCGCAAAGAACGAGCATATTTATTATCCTTGAAATGGAAAGTATATCCAAGAGTAATATTATCACACTTCAAGTATGAGCCATCCTCCAACCAATAACTTGAGAAGTGGTTGTAATCAGCATATACTGCACCGTTAGTTTTCGTAGGACCATTACCAGAAGCGATATCCTTCACGAAGAAATTGTAATCCGTAGTTTTGTCAGTACCGTCAGGTGTGTACATAAAGCGTGTTGCATTCAACACCTTGTTACCAACTACACCGCGCAAGAATATAGTAGCGTCAAAATTCTTGTAGCGAACGGTATTGTTCCAACCATAAGTAATAGCAGGTTGTGCAGAACCTAAATATTGCTTGTCAGCAGCAGTAGGCTTCGCAGTAGCGCCACCATATTGATCTTCGTACATCCACTCTCCCTTGTTATTAAAGCCCAAGAATTTATAACCATAGAACTGACCAACCTTACCACCTTCCAAGAGGATTTGTGTATAAGAGTCAGAACCATTGAATTTGTTACCATAGAGGTTACCTTGTGGAGAAGATGTATAGTTGAAACCTTTTTCAGGATCAGAAAGTTTAGTAATGATGTTCTCGTTCCAAGCCAATGTAAGCGAAGAAGTCCAAGTTACATCTTTCTTTTGAACAGCTACACCAGTAACAGCGAGTTCGACACCATAAGAAAGCATCTCACCAGCGTTAGCAAGCAACTTGTCGTATTGATATGGAGGAGTTGGAACATCGTACCACCAAAGAAGATCCTTGGTATTACGAACATAACCTTCAAGACTACCAGTCAAACGATTATTGAAGAATCCGTAGTCAACACCAAGGTTGTACTCGTATTTCTTCTCCCATTTCAAGTCAGGATTAACATTCTGAGTTACCTTGTATGTATTAACCTCTTTTCCACCAATAGTAATCACATCGGATTTAGAAAGAAGTGCTACAGACTGAAGGCTTCTATTTACATCGTTACCAGTAACACCAAAACCTGCGCGAAGTTTCAATTCGTCAACCCACTCTACATCGCTCATAAAGTCTTCACCTTTAATGCGCCAACCAGCACTTGCAGCAGGGAAATAACCCCATTTGTTGTTTGCACCGAAACGGCTTGATCCTTCAGCACGCAATGAAACAGAGAGAAGGTACTTGTCATCGTAGTTATAGTTAACACGAGCGAAACCAGCTGCCAACGCGTGTGATTCACGCCATGAGTTAGCAGAAAGATTATCTTTAGATGCATCACCTTCACCAATTGAATAATATTTAAGCGAAGGCATTACAAATCCCTTATTCGAAGCATTCAATTCATCAATCATAAAATGTTGGTATGAGAAACCTGCTACAGCAACAAGACTATGCTCGTTCCATTGACCTACATAATCAATAGTAGCTTCATACAATTGATTCAATCCCATATTGTATTCGCGATTAGCCCAATCGCTACTACCAACAGAGTTAGGAGAAAGCAATTCGCCAGTATATGAATAACTACGGTTATCACCTTCTTCAATTGCCGCAAAAGCATTCACTTTCAAACCAGGAAGCGATTTAATATCAACAGTAGCCTTGATAGATCCACGGAAGAAATTACCATCTTGATAACTTTCAGTATTATACAAACGCTCTACTGGGTTTGATTGACCACTATTAGACACCAAATAATAGCCATTAGGAGAGTTTTCATCGTAGATAGGCATTGTAGGGTTGAGTTGTGCCGCAAGTGTATAGTCCGCAGATGAATAATCATTGCGATAGTGCATATAAGATACATCGTATTGCAATTTCAACCAACCATTCAAGCACTTTTGGTCAGCAGCCAATTTAGCAGTAATCTCATTACGACCATTATTGATTGCGATACCATCTGCATCCTTGTAGTTGATAGAAGCACGATAGCTGAAATTCTTATGTGAGCCAGAGATTGCTACATTATGATTATGTGTAATAGCAGCATCACGACTCAACGCCTTAGTCCAATCGGTAGTTGCTCCGTGATCTATACCAGACAACAAGCCACCAGTATATGTGCTCAAATTACGGAATTCCTCCGCATTAGCCATACCAACACGGCTATTAATCCAAGATACACTCATATATCCTGCATATTCCAATTGCGTTTCGGCTTTATCGCTATTACCTTCACCGCGCTTGGTAGTAATCAAGATTACACCATTGGTACCACGAGTACCATAGATAGCAGCAGCAGAACCGTCTTTGAGGACATCCATAGAAGCGATTTCATCTGGAGCAATATTGTCAATATTGGTTGTTGGCACTCCATCAACGATATACAGAGGAGCAGAACCAGTACCTTGACCAAGAGTAGAGAAACCACGGATTTGGATATTGTATCCCGTAGAAGTTGGGTCAGAAGTGGTACGGCTGATATTCAAACCTGCAACTTTACCTTGTAGAAGACCTACAGGGTTAGATTTAATACCTGCATTGAAGTCTTCTGCCTTTACAGAAGCAACAGAGCCAGTAACCTCTTTCTTCTTTTGTGAACCATAACCGATAGCTACAACCTCTTGGAGAACATAAGTGTCCTCTTCGAGTTTTACAACCATACCATCTTTGGCAGCAAGCGTTTGCGCTTGGAAACCCATGTAACTGATTTGGATTTGCGCACCCTCAGCTACATCAATAACGAAATTACCATCGAAATCTGTAATCACACCATTGGTAGTGCCGACTTCAACGACACTGGCACCAATAATAGGAAAATCAGTCGATGCTTCCAAAACGGTACCCGTAATCTGCGCAGACATTGACATTGAAAATGCTGCAAACAGAACAAGTAAAAATGTCTTGTTTTTCATCACTTTTTGTTTTTAGAATTTGTTAATTTATTGTTTTTAGTTGTTATTAATTATTTTTTGCTGCTGGAACGCTTTGCTGCTGGAACGCTTTGCTGCCAGAACGCTTTGCTGCCAGAACGCTTCGCTGCCTGAACGCTTTGCTGCTGGAACGCTTCGCTGCTGGAAGTTAAATCATTTTTTGCCTTCTTTGATGAGGATTACACTGATAGCGCCGAGGATAAGCAGCACACCTGCCACTAGAAGCATATAAGGTTGATATACAACTCCACCTTGCAATTCAAACAATCCAAGAATCTTCGGACCAACCAAAGCCGCAACAATCTGTGGCAAACAGATTGTACAGTTAAATAACCCTAGATACGAACCAATATGATTCTTCAAACTATTTGTAAAGATAGTAAACGGAATAGCTAACATAGCAGCCCAAGCACAACCTACGAGCAAGAAACTAACTCCCAGCAACCACTTATTAGCGATAAAGAAAGTAGAAATGAATCCCAAAGCACCAATCAACAAACTCAAACTATAACAGAGTTTGCGACGGCGGAAATAAGGAATAACCAAAGCCCAAATGATAGAGCCAATCGCTTGTATTGCAAACAAAACGCCACACCAGTTACCCGCCTCACCATATTCCTTAGAAGTCACATCAATATCCACTTTTGTAGTAAGGATAGTATTTTCAGGAACAACATATGCCTTTGGAGAAGAAAGCACTTGGTAATCATCCCCCGTAGTTTCATCAACAACCGTTTCTGCTACTGATGCTACTTGTAATTCTGTACCAGGTGTTTGAAGCCAAGCAAGTGCAGAATCATGCTTAAGAACCTTTTTCTCAACAATGAGAATAGAATCATATTTAATGTACGCACATGTAATATCCTCGCCAACAGAATCTTGATAAGAACTAATCATTTGAGCAATAGGAGCTGTACCATTCTCTCCTTTGAAAGCCAATTGATTAGTAGCACCTGTGGTATATGTCCACATATACAAGAATGCAGCCCAGCAGAAGAATTGCACAAGACCTACAGTCCAAAAAGTAGCAGGGGCCTTTAATAACAATTGCACTAAACCAGGAGTCTTCTCCTCTTCTTTAGACTCCACACCATGAAATTCAGCATACTCCTGTGGATTCATTTCCTTTACAGCAAAGAAGGTATAAAGGACACACAAAATAAGAATAAGAGCACCCAAATAAAAAGCCCACTGAACAGAAGGAGCTACCTCACCCACTTTTCCAGAAGCAGGCACACCTAACACTTCCGTTAAGAAAATAGGCAGAAGATATCCAACCAAGCTACCTGCATTACACAAAAATGATTGAATTGAATAAGCCAAACCACGTTGTTTCTCGCTAACCATATCGCCAACCATCATCTTGAATGGTTGCATTGCAATATTGATAGAAGTATCCAAGAATATCAACGCAAAAATACCAAACCAAATAACAGCATAGAACGAGAGCAAGCCCCATCCGACAACCTTTTGAGCCGTCTCATCAGTAAAGAACATATTGGCATTAGGTAGCAGCAACATTACTATAACAGCAATGACTGCACCAACCAACAAATAAGGTTTACGACGACCTAACTTACACCAAGTGCGATCAGAATACTTACCCACTAACGGTTGAACAATCATACCCATCAAAGGAGGTAATACCCAAAACAATGAGAGGTCGTGAGGATCAGCGCCTAAAGTGGCAAAAATACGAGAGATATTAGCACTCTGAAGTGCATACGCGATTTGGACTCCAAAGAATCCAAAACTGAGGTTAAAAAGCTGTCCAAAGGACAAGTTGCGTTTTTCTGTCATGACATGTATTTTATCGAAAATATTTTCGTTTTTTCAAAATCGGGCACAAAGGTACTACTTTTTTTTCACACGCGCAAACAAAAAACAAAAAAAATGCATTTTTTTACACAAATGCTTCCAGAAGAGGAAGAAGAATATCCATGAAAGAAGAAGTGATATATATATTAATCAACAACACAAACAACTTGATTTAACAACAATTGCGCCCAAAACAACACATTGGGCGCTCAGGGATTTGTTAAAGACAATGGTCGTCAATTCAATTGTCAATTAAAGTCAATTCGGGGGTACCCGAATACATTCGGGGAAATGGACATAGAAAAACAAGGACTAATGCCAGACCACTGGCAAAAGCAAAACAAAATAAGGAGATAGATAATAACCACAAGTGTCAAGTGAGAGGTGAAAAGTGAAAACGGAAGGGGGGGATGTAGGGTGCTTAATGGTATTTGCAGGGTAGGCTTCTCTCATAGGAGTCCTTGCTGTGGGGTATTCATGGGATATTCGCGGAATATTCGTGGAGTATTCACAGGGTATTCATATGTGTCGGTTATGTATCGGTTATGTATCGGTTATGTATCGGTTATATATCGGAACATACTCGGAGTTGGAAGGGGCTTCGACAACTTAGATGAAAGACAATAGAAGCTCCTGCTCGTTGCGCGTGAGATATAAACCATCCAAACCAAATATACTCAACGACAATACCGACAAATTGCGCGGCAATCAACTCCCTGCCGCGCTCAAGGAATCTCATGTAAGTGTCAACAAGTATATAAATCCCATTTTCTATAACGACAATACCGACAACTATGCTCCTGTTACAAAGTGAATATCAGAGAATTAAAGATACAAAAAGAAAAAATAACTATTTTTTTAAGCAAAAGATTTGCATATATGAAATTTTTGTTGTAATTTTGCAGTTGAATTAGGCGAGAGGCGAGAGGCGAGAGGCGAGAGGCGAAAGGCGAGAGGCGAAAGGCGAGAAGCGAGAGGCGAGAAGTGAGAGGCAGAGGCGAGAGGCGAGAAGTGAAACATTATTATAATATTATATAGTTCGTATGACACGACATGAACAACTAATTGAAGCACTACAACAAAACTTTGGTTTCGACTCATTCAAAGGAAACCAAGAAGCCATCATTAACAACCTCATGGACGGCAAAGACACCTTCGTATTGATGCCAACAGGCGGAGGTAAAAGTCTATGCTATCAGCTTCCATCACTGCTAATGGACGGTGTAGCCATCGTCATCTCACCACTGATAGCCCTGATGAAAAACCAAGTGGATGCCATGCGCAACTTCTCGGAAGAAGACGGCGTAGCACACTTCCTAAACTCTTCCCTCTCACGCCCAGAAATCCATGCAGTAAAAGCAGATGTACAAGCAGGCAAAACCAAACTACTATATGTGGCTCCCGAATCACTGACCAAAGATGAGAATGTGGACTTCCTAAAAGAAGTGAAAATATCTTTCTACGCAGTAGATGAAGCCCATTGTATCTCGGAATGGGGACATGACTTTCGACCAGAATACAGACGCATTCACCCCATCGTGGAACGCATCGGCAAAGCACCAATCATAGCCCTGACCGCTACCGCAACACCCAAAGTGCAAAACGACATACAAAAGAACCTGGATATGTTGCACGCAACGGTATTCAAATCGTCGTTCAACCGTCCTAACCTATATTATGAGGTACGCGAGAAGACCGATGAGGTGGATAAAGACATCGTGAAATATATCCGCACCATGAGCGGCAAATCGGGTATCATCTATTGCTTGAGCCGAAAAACCGTAGAAGAATTGGCCGCAACCCTGAATGTAAACAATATTCCCGCTCTCCCCTATCACGCAGGCATGGATGCCGCTACGCGTAGCGCAAACCAAGACGCCTTCCTAATGGAGAAAGTGCAAGTGATAGTAGCAACCATCGCGTTTGGTATGGGTATTGACAAACCCGATGTGCGCTTCGTGATACACTATGATATACCCAAATCATTGGAAGGATACTACCAAGAGACAGGTCGTTCAGGTCGCGATGGCGGAGAAGGTCAATGCATATGCTTCTACTCGCCCAAAGACATCGAACGACTACGGAAATTTCAACAAGGCAAACCCGTTGCAGAACAAGAGATTAGCAACTTGCTACTGTTTGAAACACAATCGTATGCAGAAAGCCCAATATGCCGCAGAAAACTACTGCTGAACTACTTTGGCGAAGAATACAACCAAGACAAATGTGGCAACTGCGACAACTGTCGTAAGACCTATCGCATGATGGACGCAACCGAACTCTTGGGACTGATATTGGAAACTATTCACCAACTCAACGAGAAATTCCGCTCGCGCCATGTGGTGGATATTATCCGAGGCAACGAGACATCAACCGTCATTTCCTACAAACACAACGAACTGGAGAACTTCGGTTCGGGCGAAGACGAAGATGAAGCAACACTACACGCCATCATCCGTCAAGCCCTGCTGAAAGGATACATCAAAAAAGACATCGAGTCCTACGGCGACCTAAAACTGACCCCCGAAGGTAAGAAATTCATGAAACGCCCAACGAAATTCGAAGTGCCCATTGAAGTACACAATGAGGATGAAGATGCCGACATGGAATCAGGTATAGGCGCGTGCGCCGCAGCAGATGATGTGCTGTTCTCCATACTGAAAGACCTGCGCAAGAAACTCAGCAAACGCATGAATGTGCCACCATTCGTGATATTCCAAGACGGAAGTTTGGAAGCCATGGCAACCAGCTATCCAATCACAGTGGAAGAATTGCAAAACATTCCCGGTGTAGGCGTAGGAAAAGCAAAACGCTACGGCGATGAATTCATCAAACTAATCAAAGGATATGTAGAAGAAAACGATATTATCCGTCCCGAAGACCTACGCGTTCGCACCGTAGCCAAGAACTCAGCACGAAAGATTGCTATCATTCAGGCAATTGATAGACGCGTAGCATTAGACGACTTAGCAGAGCGATTGGGCATGTCGATGGAAGAAATGCTGGAGGAGATTGAAGCTATCGTATATTCAGGTACACGACTGAATATCAAATACTTTATTGACGAAGTAGTGGACCCCGATGAGGAGTTTGACATCTACGACTACTTCCGCCATGCCGACAATGACAGCATCAAATTGGCTATGGAAGAGCTGGGCGAAGATGACTACGACGAGATCAATGTGCGACTGGTGAGAATTAAGTTCCATAGCGAGTTGGGAAATTAGTTCGCTGCGCTTGAAGATGGAAGTTCGCTGCGCTTGAAGATGGAAGATATGAGAAAAGGAGAGATAGACATAATCACATTGGGTTGTTCGAAGAACTTGGTGGACGCAGAGCGATTGATGCGCCAATTGGAATTGGCAGAGTATCGCTGTGTACACGATTCGGCTAATCCCAAAGGCGAGATAGCTATCATCAATACCTGCGGATTCATCGGCGATGCCAAAGAAGAAAGCATAGACATCATTCTGCAATTTGCGGAGCGAAAAACGCAAGGTAAACTGCGCAAGTTGTATGTCATGGGGTGTCTGTCGCAACGCTACAGAGAAGAACTACCTGCGGAGATTCCAGAAGTGGATAAGTGGTTCGGGAAGTTTGATTATATGGGGATAGTCAATGAGGTTAAAGGCGAAAGGTTAAAGGTTAAAGGCGAGGATTATGAAAGGAAGCTCACGACACCGAAGCATTATGCATATCTGAAGATTGCAGAGGGGTGTAATCGATACTGTTCGTACTGCGCGATACCGTTGATTACGGGGAAATTTACATCACGCCCCAAAGAAGAGATACTGAACGAAGTGAGGTGGTTGGTTGGCGAAGGTGTGAAAGAGTTTAATGTGATAGCACAAGACTTGTCCAGCTATGGATTAGACCTCTATGGTGAGCACCGATTGGCAGAATTAGTCGATGAAATGGCGCAGATTGAAGGCGTGGAGTGGATACGATTGCACTACACCTACCCTACAGATTTTCCATATGACCTGCTACCTGTGATGGCAAAACACAAGAATGTGTGCAAGTATATGGACATTGCTCTGCAACATTGTTCGGACAATATGCTGAAGAAAATGCATCGCCATATCACCCGCGCGGAGCAAGATGCAGCGATAGCGCGCATACGCCGCGAGGTACCTGGGATATGCATCCGCACAACCCTGCTGGTGGGACATCCAGGAGAGACGGAGGAAGACTTCAACGAGTTGTGCGAGTGGGTGAAGGAGATGAAGTTTGAACGCATGGGGGCATTTGCATACAGCGAAGAAGAAGGAACATTCGCAGCAAAACACTACAAAGATGATATTCCGCAAGAAGAAAAAGAGCGCCGCGTGGACACACTAATGGCAATACAACAGTCGATTTCATCGGAGATATTGAGCCAAATGGTGGGCACGAGACAACGCGTGGTGATAGACAGAGAGGAAGAGGAATACTATGTAGGGCGCACACAATACGACTCGCCCGAAGTGGATTGCGAGGTGCTGATAGAGAAGGAGGCGAAAGGCGAAAGATTAGAGGCAGGAAATTATTACGATGTAACTATCATAAAATCAGAGGACTTTGACCTCTATGCACAATTATGAAAACGAAAGAACTAATCCAACACATTGCGACAAGCACATCAATGACTAAAACACACACGGAAGAGTTGTTGAATGCGACCGTGGCAGTGCTGCAAAAAGAACTATTAGGAGGCAAAAGTGTACAATTGCAGAATTTTGGTACGCTGGAAATGACACGCAAGAGTGCGCGCACCGTGGTACACCCCAAAACAAAAGAACGCACGGAAATACCAGAAAAAATGCAATTGACTTTCAAACCCACTGCGGCTGTGAAAGAGCATTTTTACAGAAATAATAAGGAGGAATAAGATATGGCAAACGAAAAATTGACATGGGCAGAACTGCGCAAGGCCGTGGCACAAATAGCCAATGTGTCGGAACAAGAGTCTGAGCAATTTTTGAACGCTTTGGTGGACGCAACCCTAAATGGGTTAGAGAATGATAAGCAAGTGAAAATCAAAGGGATTGGTACTTTTGCTTTGAAAGCCATAGCACCACGCAAAAGTGTAAATATTGCGACTGGCGAAGAGTTTGTCATAGATGGATATAACAAACTGATATTCAATGCCGAATCTATGCTCAAAGAGAGCGTGGAGAAGCGCATGGAACACCCAAAAACAGATGTTGTAATGGCTGAAATCAACAACGATCCTATCAAGAAACTTGGCGAACAAGCCGATGAAATCGTGGATATATTGGCAGAATTGGGACAAGCAGTATCCAAACCAAGTTTGGAGGTTGAAGAAGTTCCAGAGGTTCCTGAAGTTCCTGAGGGGAAGACAGAAGAAACTATTGAAGAACCAACAACAATAGAAGAGCCAACTATAGAACCTGCGCCTGAACCTGAAGAAGAGCCAACAGAGGAACCTGTGGAGGAACCAACCGAGGAACCAGCTAAGAAGGAGCCCACACAAGAACCGACATGCAAACCAACATGCAAATGCCACAAGTGGATATGCTGGGTGATTGGTGCGCTGTTGCTATTAGGTATCGTGGGAACGGGCGTGTATTTCCGTGCTACATTGATTCAGTGGTGGCAATGTATGCAAGACTGTCAGCCAATTGCTGAGGAAGTGGAAGAAGTTTTAGCAGTGGAAGAAGTGGAAGAGGTGAAAGAACTGACATTGGCAGAGAAACCACGCGAGTATGTGAATTTCATTGGTATTGAGCGAGTTGGGAAAGATAGTCGATTGGCTTGGATAGCATACAAGTATTATGCGCAAAAAGACTTGTGGGTGTTTATCTACGAAGCGAATAGAGACCTCATTAAACATCCTGCACATGTGCGTGAAGGTCAAGTGATTCGTATCCCCGAGTTGAGCGAGGAGTATCGCAATCTGTACAACCCCGAACTGAAAGAGTTGGTGGATAGTTTGGCGGTGGAATACTTGAAGAAATAGGTGAGAGGTTAGAGGTTAAAGGCAAGAATATTTGAACGAAGATGTAATACATATTCACAGGGCACGGACGCATAACCTGAAAGACATAACCGTAGATATACCACGCAATAAGTTGGTCGTTATCTCGGGTGTCAGCGGTAGCGGTAAGTCATCATTGGCCTTCGACACATTGTTTGCCGAAGGTCAACGGCGTTATGTAGAGAGCCTAAGTTCGTATGCTCGCCAGTTCCTTGGGCGCATGCAGAAACCCGATGTGGACTTCATAGAGGGCATTCCTCCAGCCATAGCCATTGAGCAGAAAGTGACCAACCGTAACCCGCGAAGCACCGTTGGGACGGTGACGGAGATACACGAATACCTCAAATTGTTGTTTGCGCGCGCGGGAAAAACCATTTCGCCTGTGAGCGGCATGGAGGTGAAGCGCCATAGCGTGCATGATGTAGTGGAGTGTCTAAGAAAGCAACCTATCGGGACAAAAGTGCTTCTATTGTCGCCTATCGTAGCAGAAAATATTGAGGAACAATTGGGGATTTGGCAGCAACAGGGCTTTGCTCGTTTGTACCAATTCAAGGAGGATGGAACGGGAGAAGTGCTGCGACTGAATCAAGTATTGACAAACAAAGGAGATACTTTAATCCAACAACATTCAACAACACCTGCGCGCGCCCACATTGCGCTTGCCAAGACCTATCTACTGGTTGACCGCGTCATAGCCGATGGCGAGGAGAGTACGCTGAACCGCTTTGCGGACTCGGTACAGACGGCGTTCTTTGAGGGAAAAGGCGAGTGCAGGTTGGTAATGGAGTTACCAGAAAATGAGCATCCGGAATCGGGCATCAGGCATCCAAATAATCCTTGTGTAGAAATATTCTCGCAACGCTTTGAGGCAGACGGGATTACATTTATGGAACCCACGGAACACCTGTTTGATTTTAATAGTCCATTGGGAGCTTGTCCTACCTGCGGCGGGTACGGCAATGTGATTGGTATAGACCCAGACTTGGTCGTTCCAGACAAGACAAAAACGATATACGAAGGAGCGATAGCATGTTGGAAAGGCGAAAAGATGGGGCTTTGGAACGAAGCACTGATTTATGCAGCGGATAAGTTTGACTTTCCTATACACACACCATACTACGAACTGACAGCAGAACAAAAGCAGTTGCTGTGGATAGGCAATGAATACTTCCACGGACTGAACGACTTCTTCCACGAACTAGAGAGCAAACAATACGCTAAGATTCAGTATCGCGTTATGCTCAGTCGCTATCGCGGCAAGGCGATTTGTCCTGACTGCTTGGGCAAGCGATTGAGGAAGGAGGCAGAATATGTGCTCGTAGGTGGAAAGTCAATAACCGAACTGAATCAGATGCCGATTACGCAATTAGCGGAATGGTTTGGGCAATTGGCTATGGGCAATAGGCAGTTGGATGAGGCGTTTGGTATATTGCTGACGGAGATTCGTTCGCGGCTTCAGTTTATGCAGGATGTGGGTTTGGGTTATTTGACCCTGAGTCGTATGTCCAGTACCTTGTCGGGTGGCGAGGGACAGCGTATCAATTTGGCTAAGTCTTTGGGCAGTAGTCTGGTAGGTTCGTTGTACGTATTGGACGAGCCCAGTATCGGTTTGCATCCAAGGGATACACAACGGCTGATACATGTGCTTAAGCAGTTGCGCGATTTGGGCAATACGATCGTCGTCGTAGAGCACGATGATGAGATACAGAAAGCAGCTGATTACTCCATCGAGATTGGCCCCAAAGCAGGTCGCCATGGCGGCGAACTGGTATATGCAGGGGCACCAAAGATAGAGAAATTCACCTACTCTATTCCGCCTTATAGACGCCAATGGAATAACTACATCGAGGTTATCGGTGCAACTGAAAACAACTTGAAGAATATCAATGTTCGCTTCCCACTGAATGTGATGACTGTGGTGACGGGTGTGAGCGGTAGCGGCAAATCATCGCTGATCACGAAGGTGCTATACCCTGCACTGAAGAAGCATTACGGCGGTATAGCCGAACGGACGGGTGACTTCGGCAGTCTGATAGGTAGTCTGCAACTGATTCATAACGTGGAGTTTGTGGATCAGAATCCATTGACCAAATCATCGCGTTCGAACCCAGTGACCTATCTGAAGGCATACGACGAGATACGCAAATTGTATGCCGAGCAGCAATTGAGCAAACAGATGGGCTTCACGCCATCGCATTTCTCGTTTAACACGCCAGGTGGTAGGTGCGAAGCCTGCCAAGGCGAGGGAACGATACGGATAGAGATGCAGTTTATGGCGGATGTGGTGTTGGAGTGCGAGCACTGCAAGGGCAAACGCTTTAAGCAGGATGTGCTGGATGTACTGTATCGCGGCAAGAGCATTTACGATGTGCTGGAGATGACAGTTAATCAGGCGATTGAGTTCTTCTCCGAAGATTCGGCATGTAAGAAGATTGTCAACAGGTTGCGTCCGTTGCAGGATGTAGGTATAGGGTATGTGAAGTTGGGTCAAGCAGGTAGTACCTTGTCGGGCGGCGAGAGTCAGCGCGTGAAGTTGGCCTCGTTCTTAGCACAAGAGAACGCAACACCTACCCTCTTCATCTTTGATGAGCCCACAACGGGCTTGCATCACCACGATGTGGCAGTGCTGCTGAAAGCCCTGAATGCGTTGATTAGCAGAGGGCACTCGGTATTGGTGATTGAGCATAATCCATCGGTGATATTGGCAGCCGACCATATTATAGACCTAGGTCCTGAAGGTGGCGATGAAGGAGGAAGAATAGTGGCAGAAGGTACGCCAGAGCAAATTATGGAGTGTGCGGATAGTTACACAGGTAGAGCATTAAACGAATTGAAAGACAGTTTTATATGATAAGCGTAGAACATCTCAGCATAGAATACTCGTCGCGTCCGATATTGGACGATATTACTTTTTTGATTAACCCGCGCGACAGAGTGGCGTTGGTAGGCAAGAACGGCGCGGGTAAGACGACGCTACTCCGATTGTTGGCAGGAGTGGAAACTCCCACATCGGGTCGCATCAGCAAGATGGGCGACCAGACCATCGGTTACTTACCACAAGTGATGATGCATGTGGACGGGAAGACGCTGAGGGAGGATGTGATGGGGGTATTAGGCGATAAGGCGAGAGGCGATGAGACAAGAAGTGAGGAGGCACGATTTATTGCTGAAATGGACCGCACCATCATCGGTTTGGGATTCGAGCGAAAAGACTTTGACCGTCCTTGTTCGGAGTTCTCGGGTGGCTGGCGCATGCGTATAGAGTTGGCGAAGATACTCTTGCAACACCCTGACCTACTACTCCTTGATGAGCCGACCAATCACCTCGACATAGAGTCAATACAATGGCTGGAGGAGTTCCTCAAGAACAACGGTAGTGCGTTGGTATTAGTGAGCCACGATCGCGCTTTTTTGGACAATGTGACGACACGAACGATTGAGATTACGCTTGGACGCATATACGACTACAATGCGCCTTACTCACAGTTCAAGGTGCTACGCCAAGAGCGTCATGAGCAACAGGTTCGCGCCTATATGAATCAACAGAAAATGATTCAGGAGACGGAGGAATTCATTGAGCGTTTCCGATATAAAGCCACCAAAGCGGTGCAAGTGCAGTCGCGCATTAAGCAGCTGGAGAAACTGGAGCGATTGGAGGTGGATTTGGAGGATAACTCGCGCCTGAGTTTGCGTTTTCCGCCAGCGCCACGCAGCGGCGACTTCCCCGTGATAGTGGAAGATTTGCGCAAGGATTTTGGCGAGCATACGGTGTTTCAAGATGTGACCTTCACGATTCGCAGAGGCGAGAAAGTGGCGTTTGTAGGTAAGAACGGCGAAGGCAAGACGACACTGGTGCGCTGTATCATGGGGCAGTTGGATTATATGGGTCAGTTGAAGATTGGACACAATGTGAAGATTGGGTACTTTGCGCAGAACCAAGCGGCATTGTTGGACGGTGAACTAACTGTATTCCAGGCGATTGACAATGTAGCGGCGGGCGATATTCGCACACAGATACGCAATATATTGGGTGCATTTATGTTTGGAGGAGAGGCATCGGAGAAGAAAGTGAAAGTGCTGTCGGGTGGCGAGAGAAGTCGTTTGGCGATGATTCGTTTGCTGCTGGAGCCATGTAACTTGTTGATACTTGATGAGCCCACGAACCACCTTGATATGCAGTCGAAGGATGTGCTGAAAGCCGCATTGAAGGAGTTTAATGGTACCGTGATATGCGTGAGCCACGACCGCGATTTCTTGGACGGACTGGTGGACAAGGTGTATGAGTTTGGTGGTGGTAAAGTGAAAGAACACCTTGGCGGTATTTATGATTTCTTACGTAGCAAAAGGATAGACTCGTTGCAGGAGTTGGAGAGGAAGAATCAAGAGGTGAGAGGTGAAAGGTTAGAGGTTAAAGGCGAGTTTACTTCTGCAAAGTTGGATTATGCAGCACAGAAAGCCGCAGCAGCAGCGCGTCGCAAGAAAGAGAAACAGATTGCCGATGTGGAAGCAGCTATTGCGAAGTTGGAACAAGAGCAACAAGAGATAGAAGCACTGCTGACAGATGTAGCACAACAAACGGCGGAGAACTTCCAACGCTATGAGCATATCAAACGCGAGATGGAACAACGCCTATACGAATGGGAAATATTGAGTGAAGAAGAATAAATATGAAAGAGATTATTGATTACATTATCCGTTTTCTGCTTTATGGCAACGCAGAAGCAGCCAAGCAAGTAGGTTATACGGCTGATGAGGCAGAGTGGCAGAACTACCGCGTAGTGATTGTACCTAATGGACAGTTGGGGAAAAAGATTGTGTTGCCAGAATTAGATCGTTGCGCTGTAGAACGCTACGCTGTAGTTGGTGGATCGGCTTCGCCTGAAGATGAAGCGATTACACGCTATGTTATTCGCACGGATATTGTCTATAACACCTTTTTCTTTATCTCGCGGGCGGAGGAATTGATTAACACGCAGCGCGATGAGCACGGGCGATTTGCTGCTAAGTATTCCATTTTGGGTCAAAACAACCGCTTGATGATTCCTACGGTGGACGAGTATGCGCGCATGCTGATGAAACTGTTGGATTTGCCTTTGCCTACCCCATTGTTTAGCAAAATCTATTTGACGCACGATATAGATACGGTTGCCCATTACCGCCATTGGCGCGGAGCTATGGGAGGTATATTGCGCGGTCAATGGCGCAAAGTATTGGCTTCATTGAAGGATATTCACAATGATCCTGCCTTCACCTTCTCATGGCTGATTGCGCAAGACAAGACGGTGGAAAAAGCAGAATGTATCTACTTTGTCAAAGACACCATGGGAAAAGGATATGATTATCCGCAATATAAGCTTGATGGCAAGGACTTTGAGACCGCAGAACAGTTAATAGAAAACAGCGGCGCCAAAATAGGATTACATTCGAGTTACTATGGGGGAAAAATGACCAATGTGGTTGTATTCACACATATAGTAAACAAAGAGGGTGTTAGGGACGGAGATAGTATAAAAATTAAGGATTTGTACCATCGTAGTCATTATCTTCGTTGCTCAATAGATGACATGCAATCATTGATTAACCTGGGCATAACCGATGACTTCACGATGATGTTCCCTGACCAAGTGGGTTTCCGTTTGCAAACCACACGACCAGTGCGCTGGATTAATCCTAAAACGATGACACTGACCGATCTGGTACTCCACCCGCTGACGGTCATGGATTGTACTTTGAGTAATCCACAATATATGAATCTCAGCGAGGATGAGGCATATTTTGAGTGCCAACGATTGTTTGAAAAAATACATCAGAACGCTGGTGAAGTGGTGATTCTTTGGCACAACACGATTGTCACCAACGCTGGTTATCATCGTGCGTTGTATCCTAAACTATTGGATATATTAAAATGAAAATTATCACGATCATAGGAACTCGCCCACAGTTTGTGAAAGCAGCGATAGTAAGTCGCTACATCCGCCTTCACAACGACCATTCCTCTATCCATATTGAGGAAAAGATTTTGCATACTGGGCAGCACTATGATTACAATATGAGCCAAGTATTCTTTGAACAGATGGGTATCCCTACCCCAACTTGGCACTTGGGTTGCACCAACGATGTTGCGCAAATGCGCGATGCTATCATTCCGCTAATCCAAGGCAATGCAGACTATATCATGGTATATGGCGACACCAATTCCACATTGGCGGGAGCATTGGCAGCAGAAGCATGTAATATACCATTGATACACATAGAAGCTGGGTTGCGCAGTTACAATATGGAAATGGCAGAGGAATACAATCGTATCGAAACGGACAAACGCGCTGCATTGTTGTTTTGCCCAACGCATACTGCGGTAGAAAATCTGCGCAAGGAAGGCATCACACAAGGCGTATATCATGTGGGCGATGTGATGTATGATGCGACATTGTATTTTGCTCGACAAGCAGAAGACAATTCAACGATATTAGACAAATTGCAACTTGTTTCTAAAGGCTACTATTTAGCGACTATTCATCGAGCACAAACAACTGATAATACAGAGATATTAGCGAATATTCTACGGGCTTTTCAGCAAATCCAGCAACCAATTATACTTCCACTTCACCCCCGAACGAGAAAAGCCATTGCAAACTCAAGCACACTAACAAAGCTTGTACAATCGTCTGATAACCTACGCGTTATTGAATCGGTGAGTTATTTAGATATGCTGCTATTAGAAAAGCACGCCGCTCGTATTTTGACAGATTCTGGTGGCGTACAAAAAGAAGCCTATTTTCACCAT
This sequence comes from Paludibacteraceae bacterium, assembly GCA_045590995.1. Classification (GTDB taxonomy): domain Bacteria; phylum Bacteroidota; class Bacteroidia; order Bacteroidales; family Paludibacteraceae; genus Colicola. Next base: position 37,528 of record JAZNRY010000121.1, read on the forward strand.
ACGCCTTGCATCACCATGCGTGATGAAACCGAGTGGGTAGAGACCATTGAAGCTGGTTGGAATACATTAGTAGGAACAGATACTGCCAGGATATTGCAAGCGGCAGAAGCACCATTGCAACCACAACATGAAATCAACGAATATGGCAATGGCAATGCCGCTAATAACATCATCAAGATACTATGTCAAAACGAATATTGATATTGTGTGATGCTTTTAATAAGCCCTTGTATGTGCCGAGGATTACATTCCTATGCAAATTCCTTGTACGCAAAGGCTGGGATATAACTATACTCACCGAACAACTACAAAACGAGACATTTCGAGTTCCTGATACTACTTTCCTTGCTATGCCATATTATTTTGGCAACAACATACGCCAACGATTACAATGGCTTGGAGATAAATTATGGTATCGCAAAGATAAATGCTTGTATCGATATGCTAAACGACATATTGACCTCAGTTCGTTTGATTGCATATTTTGTAGCTCTTTCAATGTATTCCCATTGAAAGCAGCGTCCATGATTGCAGCCGAAACTCGTAAACCGTTGTATATTGATTTAAGAGATATTGCCGAACAGTGGGGGAATACAAACTACATGGTTACATCTATTTCACTGGTAGGAAAAATAGGTCAATGGCTTACCAATCTATACATTCGCAAAACCACTAAGCAACGCAATCATATTCTGCAGCGTGCTACAGCTGTTACCACAATCTCTCAATGGCATAAAAAACTACTTCAGCAATATAATCCAAGCACTCACCTCATATACAACGGATATGATCCTGCTATTTATACCTATCAACCTGTGACGACCAGTCAATTCATCATTAGCTATACAGGGCGTATCTATGATTTGCAATCGAGGAATCCGCTACTGTTTCTGCAAGCTATATCCGCTTTAAGGAAAGAACAACTCATTGCGAACACAAAGATTATTTTCCATGTAGAAGAAAAAATGGTTACCCCACTCGCTTCTTTAGTCAAGCAATATCAGTTGGATGACATATGCGACATTAGTGGATATATTCCAAGAGATGAAGCGATACAACTGCTCCAACATTCTGGCATTTCTTTGATTTTCAATGAGGCGAAAGAGACAAATACCACACATGGCATTATGACCACGAAATTCTATGAAGCTTTAGGGTGTGAAAAACCTATTTTATGTACACCTTCTGATACAGAAGAACTGGCACAAACAATCCGTGAGACCAACGCAGGATTAGCTTCATCTGATATAAATGATATTAAAGAATTTATTTTAGACAAATACCACGAGTGGCAGCAAAATGGTTTTACCCGTCAAGCAGTCATCAACAAAGAACAGTTCTCGCGCGAGAAACAAGCGGAGCAATTCGAACAACTATTTACCTATTGCGTTCAGACATGGCAAAAATAAGCGTCATAGTGCCCATATACAATGCCGAGAAATACTTGGCACAGTGTATTGAGTCCATCATACACCAGACCCATCGCGATTTGCAAATCCTGCTCATCAACGACGGTTCTACCGATAGCAGCCTATCCATAGCGCAAGATTTCGCCCAGCGCGACTCGCGCATCGAAATCTACACCCAGCCCAACCAAGGACAAGGGGTTGCGCGCAACAATGCCATCAAGTATGCTACTGGCGAGTGGATAGCCTTCGTAGATGCCGACGATTATATAGCCCCTAACCTGTATTCCGACATCCTGCCTCTCGCTGACAAAGCCGATGTTATCTTACATGGTTTTCAACGCGTTTCCAGCACAGGCGAACGCATCAGCTTACACAACCCCCACCACTTCAAATATACCACGCCATGGGTACGGATATTTAGATATAAGTGGCTACAGAAGAATGCTATCACTTTCCCTGAACACATGTACTACGAGGATGTTATCTTCACCATCGACCATTGGTTAGCTCATCCAGAATACATCGTAGTCAACTGTTTGGGTTACTACTATCGCCAACACGAGGCTTCCAGCACAGCTACTTCGCACGAGGAAGACAAAAAAAGACTCTTTCAGCTCTTACGCCATCGACTAAAAAGCGCGAACACGCACTTCGACAAAGTGCAGATTCTTTATACCATCATCCGATTAAAACTTCATTTCATGCGATATGACTAATCCAGAACTTCTTCAACTACTCCGCCGCGAGGTTATCCCTGCTATTGGTTGTACAGAGCCAATTGCAGTAGCATTGTGTGTAGCTCGCGCCAAAGAACTCCTTGGCTGCGAACCCGATGAGATAAAGGTTTACCTCTCAAAGAATGTCTATAAGAACGCCCTTGCTGTGGGTATTCCCAATACGGGTATGACGGGATTGCCCATCGCGATTGCGCTGGGTGCTACGGTGGGCAAGTCTGCGTATATGTTGGAAGTCTTGCGCGATGCGACTCCTGAATCCGTTGCGTATGCCAAAGACTACATGCTGCGCGTGCCAGCTACTATCAAGGTAGATTACGATGCGCCCAGCTTACTCTACATCCATGTTGAAGTCGCCAATGGCGACCGTACTGCCCAAGCCACCATCATCGACGAGCATACCAACTTCGTTACATCCCCTATATCCAATATCCAATCGCCTATATCCAATAGCGAAGCGTCCGATCCTTCGGCTCTCTCTCTCCGCCGTGTCTATGACTTCGCCATGGAGGTGGACACCCACGAACTCACATTCTTGCTTGAGGGAGCACAGATGAACACTACCGCCGCCGAAACATCCTTTGCCGAGCAGTATGGTCATGGTTTAGGTCGCCTCCTTCGCCCAATATCCAATAGCGAAGCGTCCAATAGCCCGCAGGGCGTCCAATATCCAATAGGCAGTACGCCGTCCGCTCAATCCCTCTTTGGCAATACCCTCTTCACTAAGATTATCAGTTACACCTGCGGCGCATGCGATGCGCGTATGTCGGGTGCCATGGTACAAGTGATGAGCAACTCTGGCTCAGGTAATCAGGGAATTTCATGTTCAATTCCTGTGTATTTGTATGCGAAGGAGAACAATTGCGACGAAGAGCGAACGCTTCGCGCGCTGGCACTGAGCAATCTCACCGTTATTTATATCAAGCAGTCGCTTGGAAGATTGTCGGCATTATGCGGTTGCGTGGTGGCAGCCACAGGTTCAGCAGCGGGTATCACTTACCTCATGGGCGGCAACTACGAGGAGATTACCTATGCGATTAAGAATATGATTGCCAACATCTCAGGCATGATTTGCGATGGTGCCAAACCGGGCTGTGCGTTGAAGGTCACCAGCGGTGTGGCTACGGCTATTTTCAGCGCGTATTTGGCGATGCAACACTCGTATGCCGATTCTACCGAAGGTATCGTGGAGGACGACATTGACCGCACTATCCGCAATCTCACACGCATCGGACACGACGGCATGAAGGTGACTGATGACCTTATCCTTGACATCATGACACACAAGCAGTAGTTTACAGTTGACAGTTAATAATTAATATCTCTGATGAAAAAATTCAAACATATCCGCGCATATTACTCAGGGTGGATTCTGCCGTTGGTAGATTCCCTTATTCTCTACCCTGCTCTGCTAATCATGCGCCGCAAGACTACGAAGGGAATACAGTTGCAATACCACGGCGATAAGAAACAGATTGAGCAGGATATCCGTCACGGAGCGTTCTTTATGACCAACCATCGTGATATTGTCATGGACGCTGCGTGGCTCACATTCCTGCTGCGTACACGCTACTTTATTCATCCGTTTTTCGGTATTGGAAATAATCTGTTCGGCAAATGGTGGATCGAGCATGTGGTGCGTTTCTTGCGCGCTTTTGTGGTGATTCGTAATGGCAGTTTCCATGACCAACGCGAGAATGCCATCACCCTTTCGCAATATATCCGTCACTTGCGTAAACGCCATAAATCCATATGGTTAGCGCAACGCGAGGGACGCGCCAAGGACGGAAACGATGTCACCCAACCGGGGGTGCTGAAGATGCTCACGATTGATGCGGAAGACTTCTTTGAAAGCGTGAAGGAACTGAATATCTGCCCTGTCAGTATCTCCTATGAGTTCGATCCATGCGACTATCTCAAAGCGCGTGAGATGCAACTCAAACGCGATAATCCAATGTGGAAAAAATCGCGCAAGGACGACTTGGTGTCCATGTCGGTGGGTATCAAGGGACAGAAGGGGCGTATTGTCTATCGCCTCACGCCATCGATTAACCATGATATTGATACTGCGCTGGGCAAGAACCCTGCGTTGCGTGAACTGAGCCGCAACGAGCAGATTCAGTTTGTCTGCCAAATTATTGACCAGCATATCCATGCGGCGTATGAGATTTACCCTCGCGGCACGGAGTTTGACGCGTATATTGATAGCCGCTTGCAGCTTATCCATCTCTCCAATAAGGACACGGACTTCCTCCGCGACCGCTTGTATGAGATGTATAATTACCCTGTATTGAACTACGAGAAGGCGGTAAAAAAGTACGATTATTAAGATTTCGGTTCTTTTTACCTTTCTTTGTTCTACCGAACGACGACCGAGAGAACTCCGAGAGAACTCCGAAAGAACACCAAACTGAAAAAGTGCATTTTATTAAGATTGCCATTTATGTTTTCGGACATGAATGGCGTTTTTTTTGTGTATGTACTTGCAAGAATGAAAAAAATATAGTACCTTTGCAGTCGCAAAGCCGAGCAATCGGTTTGGCAGACATATTATAAAAAGCGTTTATTAGCGCTTGTTTTGGCATTGTGAAAACCGGAAATTTTCGCCAGCGCAAAACAAGAAGGCAGTAAACGCCCTTGGGGGTATGACTATCCCGCCCGCAGAGCATCCTTTGTTGGATTGCTCTGTTTGGTGGCATTTCATATTCGGCGTGGGCGTTCGTTGCTTATTCTTGCTGGCAAGGTCTTTCCGGTACCTCACAATGAAGAATAAGCAAAGGTAAGGTTCCACGCTTTTTCTATATCTATACCAACGGGAGGTTTGGAGCCGACTTTCCCAAAAGCATTACTCAAAACCGATGCTCAATGGGATATAAGCGAGCAAGAAAAGTTATGAAAAAGATTCTTTTTCTGTCATTAATGTTTGTTGCTTTTGCTGCAACATCTTGCAAAACATTGACAATCACAGATGTTAGTGCAACCTGCCAACAACCATCTACTTACATCAACACAGCAACCGTAGCAGATTTAGAGGTATCTAATGAACGCATTTCATTTACATTTCAACCAAGTATGGAAGTAAGACTTGGTGGAGACTTAAATGTAATTAAAACTGCTATTCGTGAAGCATTGCGCGTAAACGGTGGTGGAGATATATTGGTGAATTTAGAATATATCACTGTATCTAAAAAATCAGGTTGGGGAAATACTTGTAGTTCTATTCACGAAATAACTGTATCTGGCTATCCTGCAAAATACAAAAACTTCCGCAATTTAAATGATTCCATTTGGGCACCAACCAAATTATATCCTGAAAATGTGACTATTAACAAAACATCTGTTCACAACAAAACATCTCTTCAGTCTGTTAATCAATCTATTAATTCGTCCGTAAAATGAAAAGAGTATATAATTTAATTGTGTTGTGCATATTACTGATATGCCAACAAAATATCGTTGCTCAGAGTTATAATTTGGGAACGCAAAAGCAATCTTTTGCATATGAAACACTTTATGCTAATAGTGCGCAAAGGATACAAGGAGTTAATATAAATACTCAATCTACTCAACCTATGGCAAGTGCAGAAGAAATTCAAAAGTGCGAACAAGTACATAGACAAATACTACGATTAACGAAGCATTATTATGTAGATCATGTATTCAAAAAGTATAATAACATATATAAATATATACCCCCCATGCCAGAGAATATAGACAACTTGCAAAAAATTCAGTATGTTGTTATTTCACATTTAAATAGCCAAGGTACGGCATTTCCTCAAATTGAGAAACAACTTAAGAATGCATCTTCTACAAAAGAAGAAATACAGATTTTTCTTTCTTATTATCAAGAATAAAAAGTGTCAGTTGAAAAGAGAAAAAAATCCGCACAATCGAAAGACAAATCGGTTATGCGGATTTTTTATGGGAGGGGTACCGTGAACATCAGAGTGGTAACCGAGTGGTTTCGAAAGAAATCAAAAGCATGTCTTCGCCCCCAAAAAAGATATACATAGGATACGGATAAGACATTGATAGGATATAGTGGTCGCGAAATGATTGCGAAATGGTCGCGTAGCGGATGAGGAATTACACAAAACATTTGCATATGTGCAATATTTTTAGTACCTTTGCAGCCACTTTTTGGGAAACGGAAAACGGAAAGGTGAAAACTGAAAACATATGATAACAATAGAACAACTAAAAGAAATTCAACAACGCGCCGATAAGCTCAGACAATACTTGGCTATCGACGAAAAACGCGTACAACTCGAAGAAGAAGAACTCCGCACACAAGACCCTGGATTCTGGGAAGATGCCAAAGCCGCTGAAGCACAAATGCGCAAAGTGAAAGGCATCAAAGCATGGATTGAGGGATACGAAGGTGTGCGCGCTGCTACCGAAGAACTGCAACTCGCCTTCGACTACTGCAAAGAAGAACTCGTGACCGAAGACGAAGTAGATACCGCATACGCACACGCTGTCAAAGAAGTAGAAGCCCTCGAAATGAAAAACATGCTCTCGCACGAAGAAGACCAGATGCCTGCCGTGCTGAAAATCGTTTCTGGAGCAGGCGGCACCGAGGCACAAGACTGGGCGGAACAACTCATGCGCCTCTACCAACGCTACTGCGAGAAGCACGACTACAAAGTGACCATCGCCAACCTCCAAGAAGGCGACGAGGCGGGTATCAAAACCGTGACTTTCAATATCGAAGGCGACATGGCATACGGCTACCTCAAATCCGAAAATGGTGTACACCGCCTCGTGCGCGTGAGTCCATACAACGCACAAGGCAAGCGTATGACCTCCTTCGCCTCCGTATTCGTGGTGCCACTCATTGACGATACCATTGATATACATGTGGATCCAGCAGGCATATCATGGGATACTTTCCGCTCATCGGGTGCGGGTGGACAGAATGTGAACAAAGTGGAATCGGGTGTGCGCTTGCACTATAAGTTTATCAACCCACTCACCAACCAACCCGATGAGATTGTGATTGAGAACACCGAGACCCGCGACCAGCCCAAGAACCGCGAGAACGCACTCCGCCACTTGCGCAGCCAACTCTACGAACTCGAACTCGAAAAACGCCGCCAAGCAGCTGCCAAGGTAGAAGCAGGCAAGAAGAAAATCGAATGGGGAAGCCAAATACGCAGTTATGTCTTCGATGACCGCCGTGTGAAAGACCACCGCACGAACTACCAAACCAGCAATGTGAATGCCGTGATGGACGGCGACATTGATGAGTTTATCAAAGCATACCTCATGGAGTTCCCAGATTAATCCATACGATATGGCACAAATAGCATTTATCACAGGCGCATCATCAGGCATAGGTGCAGCATGCGCACGCATTGCGCAAATAGCCGAAGTACTGGTTCTCGCAACGCACCAAGCCAGTGGGTCGTTGGTTTACAGAAGTTAGACAAAGATTATTCCAACCACGGATAGCGCGATTGCAAGAGTTGCAGTCGCGTTTTTATTTGCTGTGTAAAGAGCTGTGCTTCATCGGATTCAGGATGCAAGAAACGATGATGACGATCACGCCACAATTGATACAAAGTACGCATTTCGTTTTGCGTGTCAGCAGTCATGTAGGTATCTACAAATCGCTGCCAAATATACTCGACCGCTACGGGTGAAGGATGTACCATATCCTCCGCATAAAAGCGATAATCGCGCAGTTCATCCAACAGTATCTCATACGAAGGGAAATACCCAACCTTATCGCTATTCGCCTTATTTACCAATTCTTCTACCGCTTGCAGCAGAATAGCTTTGCTGAGTTGGTTTTCATGCAGCCCATCTTTGATATGGCGAATCGGGCTAACCGTAAAAATCCAGTGTTTATCGGGCATGGCTTCCAACAGAGGTTGCCACATTGCCACAATCTCATCCACACTCAAGCGCCTGCGGACAAAACGATTAGCAGGCATCTTGTGGCAATTGGACACCACCTTTCCCTCGTACTCATACACCCATGCTGTGCCAAAAGTAACTATCACAACTGTTGCCTCTTGCAAAAAAGCATGCAACAGTTCCCTACTCTGCTCACAACGCAGCAACACCTGAGCTCTGTCGGAATGTGAGAAAGAACCATGATGCAGCATAGAATGCCACAAGCCACCCCACTCTATGATTGGGGGATTGGATATTGGAGATTGGCTATTGGCAATGGGGGAAAGAATAGCGGCAATAGAGGCAGGATTATAGAGTGTGCCATAAGGATTGGAAAGCATCTGAAAATAATGCGCACCAAATTTCTCACCAATATTATCTGCAAAGCACGACCCCAACAACAACAATTTGTCATCGTACCCTATCTTCTTTCCCGAATTAGGAACTACTACTTTTGTCAACAAGTCTTTCATTCTTCTACTTTCTAACAGACAATGTCTTTATTCAAAATGCATGACTTTGGCAGGACTAATCTGCGTAACAATAGCAGACGGAGCCAAAAGAATTAGCCACGACACCACCAGTGTACCCACATTGAGCAAAATCCACCAGCCCCAAGGGAAAGCCATTGGCACATAACTGACATAATAGGATGCGGCATCCAAAGGTATAATACGAGTGAAATACTGCAAGGCACAAATAACCAAACCAATGAGATTTCCCCAAAACATTCCTTTTCCTATCAATAAAATAGCTTGATAAATAAAAATACGCCTAATAAATAGGTTATTCGCTCCAAGTGCTTTTAGCGTTCCTATGAACGACACACTATCTAAAATCAAGATAATCAACCCCGTAACAATACTAAATCCCGATACCGCAAGCATCAACACAATAATAATCAACACATTCATGTCCAACAAATCAAGCCAACCAAAGATATTAGGATTGAGTTGCTGCAAGTTCTGTGTATATAACGCATTACCATTATCATCCAATCGATTGGCGGTGGCAAAATACACGGAATGAGTGGTCTGGTCTAAGTATTGAAAATCTTCTACCAAAATCTCGATTCCAGACACTTGGTTGTCTTTCCACCCATTGAGTTGGCGAACCAAAGCAATATCGCCCAAAATGAAGAGTTGGTCAAGTTCGCTCATACATGTATTGTACAAACCCGCTATATATAAACGCCTTACACGCAAGTCTTCTTGAATAAAATAGCACAAGAAATTGTCGCCAACATGCAGTTGCAAAAGCCTTGCCAAAGTAGTGGAAATCAGCACTTCATTGCTGGCTTGAGGAAGAGTACCCTCGGTCAAGTTCTGCGTGAAATACGCCCAATAATCCGTACCCTTGAACACTATACCCTGAAAAGCACTATCCGTCTTTATAATACCAGGCTTAGAAGCGAAAGTGGACACATGCGTTACATGCGGAATAGCTTGTAGCACTTGAAGCAACGAATCGGAAACATAGATAGGTTGCAGTTCGTAGGTGGAGTTATTGTCGAAATTTACTACTTGAATATGGCTACCGAAGCCAGCCACCTTTTGTACAATCTCTTGTTTGAATCCCACAACCACACTAATCGCCACTATCATCACCACTACACCAATCACAATTCCTCCTAATGCAACTCGCACCGCAGGACGCGATGAACGCGTATTTCCCTCCGCAGAAAAATACAAACGATTTGCGATTTTCCATTCAGTATGATACTTAGACATATCTTTTGGCATAATTTTTGTGGTTATCTCTGTAGTTATCTTAGAATGAGCATGATTCGTTTTTGGTTCATATTCGTTGGTGTGATATTGGCACTCTCTCTTGCAGCTCAAAGGAGTATGCCTCCGTGTCGTACTGCGGAAGACATTGCCCATAAGCAAACAGCAATGTTAGTTCGCGAGTTGCATATTACGGATAGTGTCCTATGCGACACATTGTTTCGCATGCATCTCAAATATGCCATGCTACACAACATTAGCCATACTCGAAACGAGGCTATACAGCGTATGGTGCAAATGCAAGAGGAACTGAAAAACATCCTATCGCCCGAGCAGTATTCAGCTTTTATGAATCGCCAACTGAATCACAAACCTCGTTCCCCTCAACACCCCTGCAATTGGCTTACTCCACACCAACACGCGACACCTCACCCAACGCCCGAAGGACTTGATACATCGCCACCGCCACCAGCGCACCAACAATAAGACCACCCATAATATCTGTGGGATAATGCACCCCAAGATACATTCTGCTATAGCAATTCGCCGCCACCCAAAGCATCAAGCCACAGGTGGCTATTTTGTTGCGCCAAATCAGCGAAAAGAGCAACGCGCATGCCATTGTGTTGGCAGCATGACTACTCACAAACCCATATCGTCCACTCTTATACCCATTTACCAAGTGCAATACACCTTCTAATTCAGGTACGCGCGTGGGGCGTGGGCGAGCTACCCAGTCTTTCAGTATGCCCGAAGCGATAAAGTCCGCAACGCCCACTGCCAACGCTATCACCACGATCATCACCACACATGCTGGCACTTTCTGTAGCCACTTGATAGGCGTAGGAGCAGGTTGACGGTAACGCCAAACGAGCAAGCCAATCAATAGCACATACAGCGGTATCCATGTCGTTTTCTCTGAGATAATCCACATTAGCGTATCCGCCCAAGGCGCATGCCATCCGTTGATTGCCAACAGAATCTCCGTGTCAATATGTATCAGTTGCTCTAACATCTCTTATCTACAGCCCAAAGGGCGATTTACAAGCGCAGCGATCTACTAACCTATTCTTCATTCAGCAGCACCGCCGTATGGCATGCCACCACGCCCGCCGTTTCTGTGCGCAAGCGCGAGCGTCCCAATCCAACGGGTACAAAGCCGTTGGCGATTGCCATCTCCACTTCTTGCTCCGAGAAATCGCCTTCTGGACCAATCAGTATCAGTACATCCCTACCCTTTCGCAGCGCATCTTTCAACTCGCGCTTCTCATCCTTGTAGCAATGGGCTATAAATTTATCCATACCCCTTACCTCATCAAGTTCCCTTCCCTTTAAGGGGTTAGGGATAGGCTTGTACATCTCCATTAGCGTGGCGAAATCCGTCAGCGGATTCAGTTTAGGCAGATAGGGCGTAAGTGACTGTTTAGCAGCAGAAAGGATAATCTTCTCCAATCGGTCATTGCGCAAGTTCTTTCTCTCCGAGAAACGACACAACAAAGGTGTTATCTCATCCACACCTATCTCGGTGCATTTCTCTACCATCCACTCCAATCGCTCGATATTCTTCGTAGGAGCAATCGCCACATGCAAATAGATATTGTGCGTCTTCTCTTGCTTCTCTTGGCTCAGGATCTCAAACTCGCAATGTCTTGGATGCGGATTAGTAATACGCGCATGGTAGGTCGTACCACGCCCATCAGTGAGCAAAATCTCATCACCACGGTCATAACGCAACACACGCACGCAGTGCGCTGACTCCTCCTCGCTGAGGAAATGATTATTTTCTATATCTGGAGTATAAAATAAATACATTACAATTCGCTTTCTTTCATTCTTTCTGCGTTCTCCGCTACCTGCAGCGCATCTATCACACCTTGAATCTCGCCATCCATGAAGGCGGTCAGGTTGTAAATCGTATAGCCAATACGGTGGTCGGTGATACGCCCCTGAGGATAGTTGTAGGTGCGAATCTTCGCGGAGCGGTCGCCTGTGCTGACCATGGTCTTACGGCGTGCAGCAATATCGTCGATATATTTCTGATGCTCCTTATCGTATATTTGCGTACGCAAGCGCGAGAGAGCACGCTCCTTGTTCTTAGGCTGGTCACGCGTCTCGGTACACTCAATGAGTATCTCTTGCACCTCGCCCGTGTTGGGGTTCTTCCAGTTGTAGCGCAAGCGCACACCCGACTCCACCTTGTTCACATTCTGACCACCAGCACCGCCCGAACGGAAGGTTTCCCACTTAATATCGCCCTCGTTGATATGCACTTCAAACTCATCTGCCTCTGGCAATACTGCCACTGTCGCAGCCGATGTATGCACACGACCTTGGGTCTCAGTCACAGGCACACGCTGTACGCGGTGCACACCCGATTCATACTTCAATGTACCATACACATTCTCGCCCGATACATTGAAAATAATCTCTTTGAATCCACCAACAGCGCCCTCTGAGAAACTACTGACAGTCATCTTCATGCCGTGTGTCTCAAAGTATTTGCTGTACATGCGAAACAAATCGCCCGCAAAAATCGAAGCCTCATCACCACCCGTTCCTGCGCGAATCTCCATCACCACATTCTTGCCGTCCTCTGGGTCTTGAGGCAGAAGCATCAGTTTCACCTCTTCTTCCAAAGCGGGAATCTGCGGCTCCAACTCATCAATCTCCGCACGCGCCATCTCACGCAAATCGGCATCCGACTCATTGTAGAAAATCTCTTTGGCTTCTGCCAAGTTATTGACTGCTTTTTTGTATTTCTCTGCCGATTCCAATACGCGCTCCAAGTCGCGGTACTCGCGATTGAGACGCACATAGCGCGCCTGATCGGCTATCACCGAAGGGTCAGTGATGAGCAAACTCACCTCGTGGAACTTGGCTTCTAATCCATCTATTCTTTCTAATATATCCATTGTTTTAGTTGAAAGTTTAAAGTTGAAAGTTTAAAGGCTGGGCTGTTTGTCAACAGCACTCCAATACGCGTCATCAGCCACGATGCCTTCTGCACGGAGTTTCAAGTTTTGTACGAATCGCACCAGTCGCCAATCAATAGTATCGCTATACACTTTGCGTGAGATGAATATGCGGAAGAACCAACCGAACTTCACATGCACATCCATACCTATTCTCGAAGTATTCTCTCCCGTAGGTTGCACATGAAACGAACCATATGCTTCCTTTATCAGCATGCCTGCGTAGCGTATATCCACTCGAATATCGCGGCGTTCGCCTGCCAAACTATCAGTCACATATGCCTCAATCACCACATCCTTGAGAAAAGGTTTTTCATTCACCAGCACATCCAACACCAACTTGCTATACTGTTTTTCGGGGTAATAAGACGACTCTTTCCACTCCAAATAGAAGGCATTTTTGTCCGTGTCCTCTTGCCTGCCCAGTCCTGCAAAATACTGCTCTGATAGCAGTTCGGGATTGGTTTGCAAACAATATATCATATCATCCACAACTGCATTGCACGAATCAGCAGTAGCCATTACCTCTGTTTCGTAAGTGGTATGAAACATACCATTCGAAAGTGTAGTTAATACCGAAAACAATATCGCAAATACAACCATGCTCTAAACACTAAACAATAGCGCAGCGTCCACTAAATAACACTAATCCTTCGCATTGAGCACGCGCTCTATATTCTGCTCACGGTGAATGAGTTGCACCTCCACGCCAAACTTATCATTGATATGCTGCGCCATCTTCTCCGCCGAATATACCGAACGGTGTTGTCCACCTGTACAACCAAACGATACCATCAAGTTTTGGAATCCACGATCCATATAGCGTTTCACAGAGAAGTCCACCAACTGATACGCTTGCTGCAAGAATGGAGCAATCTCGCCATCCTCCTCCAGAAACTTAATCACAGGCTCGTCCATGCCCGTGAAATGCGTATAACGCTCGTACTTACCAGGGTTATTTACCGCACGGCAGTCAAACACAAATCCGCCACCATTGCCCGATGGGTCAGCAGGGATACCTTTCTTATACGAGAAACTCATCACTCTCACTACCAGCGGTTTGCGCACACCTACATCCTTAAACTGCTTCATCTCGGTCATCTTTTGCAACACCTCTATCAAGTAAGGATAATCCTCGCTCGCATGCTTCAATAGATGACGCAAATTGTCTATTGCAAATGGAATAGATTGCAAGAAGTGGGGTTTCTTTTCGAAATATCCTCTAAAGCCATATGCGCCAAGCACTTGCATGGTGCGGAAGAGCACAAAGTGTTTCAGTGTTTCATAGAACACTTCTCTATCCACAGGCATATACTTCTGCAATTCTTCGAGATAGACCTCTACCAATTCCTCCCGCAGGTCAGGATGGAAGTTCGCTTTGGCTTGCCAGAGAAACGAAGCCACATCATAGAACACAGGACCTTTTCTTCCACCTTGGAAATCAATAAAGTATGGCACTTCTGTACCGTCTGCTTCCTTATGCACCATCACATTGCGTGATTGGAAATCGCGATACATAAACGCATTCATGCGATTTTGCAAGAGGATATATGCCAAACGCTCAAACTCATTCTCCAATTTATCTTCTTGAAAATCAAGTCCCGTCGCTTTCAGGAAGCAATACTTGAAATAATTGAGATCCCAAAGTATAGAACGCAAGTTAAACTCAGGCTGTGGATAACATTGGTTGAAGTCAAACTCCTCCGCACCAGTCACCTGAAAACGAGCCAATGCACGCATCGTCTCACGCAACATATCTTTCTCCTTCGCACTGAACACACCCGTCTTTCTACCCTCTGCGATGTAGTCAAACAGCAGCACATTACCCAAATCCTGCTGCACATAGTTCATCTCATCGTCGCTGACTGCCAACACCTTAGGTACATTCAGCCCCTTTTGCATAAAGTGCTCCGCCATATAGAGGAAAGCATGATTCTCATCACGCGAAGTACCTTGTACCCCAATGAGCGAAGTGGTTTTATCTTCACTCTCAATGCGATAATATCTGCGATTGCTACCCGAAGCAGTCAAAGCCGTTTGCTCACCTGCTTTCTTGCCTGTAGCTTCAAAAAATAATAGACTTAATGATTGTGCCATAGTTATCCAACATAAAATAGGCTACAAAGTTACTACTTTTTTATGAAATATGCAAAAAAAAGCACTTTTTTGTAAAAATATTTGGTCAATTCAAAAAAAAGCAGTACCTTTGCAGCGGTTTTCGAAATCAACGATCTTGTTTAGATTGAATCACAAAACTAAATCGAAAATTACTTTCGATTTAAGAAGAGGAATCGCGGTCGCCTAATGCCGCGAAGCGGCAGTCATTGCGACAAGCGGATTCCGACGAGTCTTCCTAGCTCAGTTGGTAGAGCAACTGACTCTTAATCAGTGGGTCCAGGGTTCGAGTCCCTGGGAGGACACAAAAAGACATCCGTTAGGGTGTCTTTTTTTGTGTTATGCTTGCAGATTTCAAAAAAAAGCAGTATCTTTGCATGCAAATTGTATCACTCAAACATTATCATCATGAAGACTCCTTATGAATATCGCGCGCAAGCGCGCGAAGCACTTCGCAATCAATGGGGAGATGCTGCTATTGCATCACTCATTATTCTCTTTATCGCTATGATTATTTCCACTCCTTCTATCATCACCTCGCTCAAAGGTTCTGACTGGGGAGGATCAATCACCACCCTACTTTCAGTATTGGTGCTACCGCTGCAATATGCATTCTACATCTCATTGCTTGACCGCGTGCGTACCAACGAAACAAACATCGTGAATTACACCATCACCTACGCCCGCCAAAACGCCTATGCCAACATGCGTTTCCTTGTTGCTGGTCTGCTCATCATGATCCTCAGTTCGCTGCTGGCTGTTGTCACATTAGGTATTGGTGCTATCATTCTCAGCTATGCTTATGGCATGGTACCATATTTGCTACACGATTATCCAGAACTCACTCCACGCGAGGCTATGAAGATTAGCCGCGAGATGATGCGCGGACAGAAGTGGAATCTCTTTGTCCTTGACCTAACTTTCATTGGTTGGATTCTGCTGGCAATTTGTACCGCAGGTGTAGGCATGCTCTTTGTACAACCATACATGCTAACCGCTCGCGCCGCTTTCTACGAGGATCTTAAGAGCGAAAAACTCATTGAGGATATCGACGAACCTACCGCAGCAACAGAATAATGAAAGCAATGATTTTTGCTGCGGGACTGGGCACACGACTCAAGCCGCTAACTGACACCATGCCAAAGGCACTTGTTCCTCTGGCTGGTAAAACATTACTACAATGGCAGATAGAAAAACTGAAAACAGCAGGGATTACCGACATTGTGGTCAATGTACACCATTTTCCTGACCAAATCATTGACTACCTCCGCGAGAACAACCAGTTCGGTTGTCACATCCAGGTCAGCGACGAGCGCGATATGCTACTTGAAACGGGAGGCGGATTGCGCAAAGCGCAACCCCTCCTCACCTCTAACCTCTCGCCTCTCGCCTCCTCACCGATATTGGTCTGCAATGTAGATATCCTCTCCAATATTGACATCCCCGCCCTACTCAACGCCTACAACCCTGAGGAGATGGGCGTAGTAGTTGTCTATCCACGCGATACACAGCGCTACTTGCTCTTTGACGACAATAGCCGCCTGCGCGGATGGACGAATATAGCCACTGGCGAAGTCCGAGGGCCATTATCCGACAACCGCTATCCGATAGCCAATACCCGAAAGTTGGCCTTCTCTGGTATGCAAGTGCTTAATCCGCGTATTTTTGAGGTAATGGAAAAGGTAGTTGCTGAAAAAGGAGAGAAGTTCTCGTTGATTGACCTATACTTGAGTATTGCTGAAAAAGAAATTCTCAGGGCATTTATCCCTGAGAATTATCGTATGATGGATGTTGGAAAAATCAACCAACTATCCGAAGCCGAAGCATTTGCACAAGCATTGTAAATCCCCCAAAAGGTTCCTATACCCTCCACAATTTGTGTGGTTATTGTGCGGTGTGAGCAGGCAAACGCTACACAAACTCCTTTGGTACAATCATCTGCAAAGCACCTTTCATACAATTAACTTGACACGGACCACTAACATCCATCACGATGCCATCAGCCTCAAAGGATTGGTGCTTTTTGGTATGCATCAACAGATTATCCGCTACTACAGGATGGATAAATGGCAATTCATGCAAGCGACCATCAAACAAACGAGGAACCGCTTGACAAATCTCTTTGAATGACGGAGGTGTCAAGAACATCGCATGCAACACACCATCGCACGGGTCGGCATCAGGATTGAGTTTCATGCCACCGCCCACATACGAGCCATTAGCAATACTGGTAACAAACATTTTTCCTTCCACCACGGTCTTACCATCCACCTCCAAACGCAAGTGTGGATTCTTGTATTTGGTGAGCGACCAAAGAAGTGCAAAGAAATAGTTCACATGATGACTACCTATATAATACTTCAACTGCTCGGCGTATCGACAACACATAGGCTCAATACCAAAACCCAACGAGTTAATAAAATAACGATGATGAGGGATATTATTACGCCAATAAGTCACACACCCCACATCAATTGGTTTGCTATGTCCTTGAAAGAAAATATCCAACGAGCGCTTGAAATCCTTGTTCAGCCCCCAATGGCGTGCAAAATCATTACCCGTACCACGAGGCATAAGTCCAAACTGTATCTTGGCGCGTTGCTCGGGCGTGAGTTCTGCACGCATAATACCATTAATCACCTCACTAAGCGTACCATCTCCACCCAGAACAAGGATTTGCGTACACCCTTTCTCCTCCACCAATTCGCGTGCTAACTCAATAGCATGATTAGCATATTTAGTCACTCGATATATAAAAGGCTGATGTCTTGCTTTCAGCAATTTCCATAGGTACAAGCGCTGCATACGAAATGCGCGTTTACCCGACTTTGGATTAATGATAATTCCTAACATAGCAGCTGATAGATTAGCAGTTAATACCTTCCGAGAGCTTCGTGAGCTCGCGGAAAGAGCGGAGGTACAAGTCGCCCCTATGACGCTCGCGTCATTCTTTGCGACCTTGTTACCGAACGCGAGTGCAAAGATACAAAAAAAAATGCACACTACCAAAAAAGTGTGCATTTTTAATTATTTTATGCTGTTTTTTTCGATTATTTGAAATAAGCAGCAACTTTTTCGTTCTCAACAATTTCTTCTTGGAAGATGTAAGCACCCGTTTTAGGGCTCTTAACCATCTTGATACACTTGGTATGGTTACGACCTGCGTTACCAGTGTGAAGGGTAGCGACCGCTTTCTTTGCCATAGTTCTAAGCCTTTCTTAATTAGGGGTTAATTACTTAATTTCTTTGTGGATAGTGTACTTCTTGAGAATTGGATTGTACTTTTTCAATTCCAAACGATCAGGAGTGTTCTTGCGGTTCTTTGTGGTAATGTAGCGTGATGTACCTGGCATACCGCTGGCCTTGTGCTCAGTGCACTCCAAGATTACTTGGACACGCGCTTCTTTTGATTTCTTTGCCATAACGAATCCTCCTTTGTTTAAATGTAACCTTTCTCAGAAGCGCGTTTCAACGCAGCATCCAATCCGATTTTGTTAATAGTTCTCAGACCAGCTGCACTCACGTTCAGCATGATCCATGTATCTTGTTCTACCCAGTAGAACTTCTTGTGGAAGAGGTTCACATCAAACGTCCTCTTTGTGTGACGCTTTGAGTGAGACACATTGCATCCACCCATGGCTTTCTTGCCTGTAATTTGACAAATCTTTGACATTTTATTTTTGTATTTAGTTTATTTCTAAGCAGTTACCCATTTTTTCATCCTCATTTTCGCATTTCAATTCCCCATAGCAATCCCTACTATACGCGAAAAATCGTGCAAAGTTACTATTTTTTTTTCAATCCACCAAATCTTTTTGCATTTTTTTATAAAAAATCTTTATCATTCTTCATTTTTGCGCGAGCGAACTTGTGCGTTTGGGGATTTTGAATTACCTTTGCATGGTTATTGTA
The DNA here is from genome assembly GCA_045590995.1 of Paludibacteraceae bacterium. Taxonomy (GTDB): domain Bacteria; phylum Bacteroidota; class Bacteroidia; order Bacteroidales; family Paludibacteraceae; genus Colicola. The sequence goes on from JAZNRY010000121.1 coordinate 56,301, forward strand.
TTATTATCTCTATTAACCATTACCTATCCAAATTATGCTACCGATTCTTCTTCTCCCATTCTTAGGAACTCTCCTTGGTGCAGCCATGGTATTTTTGCCAAGTCGCCTAATAGCATCTTCGCCCATTGCCCATAAAACCCTCTTAGGTTTTGCATCGGGTGTAATGGTGGCAGCCAGCATTTGGTCATTGATTCTGCCCAGCATGGAGATGTCGGTTGCAGCTGGAGGAAGCGAATGGATACCCGCAACAGTAGGTTTTGTATTGGGTATCTTGTTTTTGCTATTGCTGGATACGCTGATTCCTCACTTGCATATAGGAGCGAACACACCAGAAGGTCTATCCCCTAAAAAACAATGGAAACGCACCACCATGCTCTCGGTAGCTGTCACCTTGCACAACATTCCCGAAGGAATGGCAGTTGGAGTGATTTTGGCATCTGCTATGACAGAGAGCGCTACTATCCCAATGTCGGCAGCATGGGCGTTGGCAATAGGTATTGCATTGCAAAACTTTCCCGAGGGCGCTATTCTTTCGCTGCCTCTCCATGCCGAAGGCATCAGCAAGAAGAAAGCCTTTTCCATAGGAGCATTATCGGGCATAGTAGAACCTATAGCCAGTATTTTGACGATTGTGCTTATCTCATTTATCTCGCCCGCATTGCCTTATTTATTGGCATTTGCAGCGGGTGCAATGATGTATGTTGTAGTGGAAGAATTAATTCCCGAATCACAAGCCGAACCGCACAGCAATATTCCTACTCTTGGATTTACCGCCGGTTTTGTACTGATGATGATTCTTGATTGTGCGTTATGATTATTTCCCTGCAATAAACTGTGGATTCAGATAATCCTTTTCTATCTCATCTATTGCAGCTATTTCTTCGCGCGTGAGCGTGCGTGTACGCGCACACAGCGTATTTATAAGGTGTACATTAACTCCTTCTATCGTTTTTATAGAATCAAATGCCGCATATTCGGTCAAGTTAGTCACTCGTTGGCGCACCGACTTAACGCCGTGCTTCGCCATTTTCTCCACCGAAGGCGTGATGGCATGTTGCAATGCATCGAAATCCACATTCACCAGCAGCGTGCCATGCACAATCGTACCAGTAGGCAAGGCGTAGCAGGCATTACCCGACACCTTATATCCCTCCACCATGATATCATTGTGTTCCGACTTTACCGCAGCGAAACCTAAGTCACGCAAAACACCCGATACGCTATCTAAAAATGATTGGAATACTTGTTCGCTATGCTTATTGGGCGAAATAAGGCTCATCATTAGGTTGCCCTCATCGGCATACACACACCCTCCACCACTCTTACGGCGATACATGGCAATGCCATTGGCTTGGCAGTACGCCATGTTTACCTCGGCTTCCATTACCTGATGACGACCAAAAATCACCGTTGGCGACACTACCCATGTCACGAAAGTTTGCTCCACCACATGCTTGGCGAGGTACTCCTCCATGGCGAGGTACCATACAAGACGGCGGTTGGTAGGAGGTAGAATATGGAGCATTCGTTTAGTGTTTAGCGTTTAGAGATATTTCTTTGCCTTGGCAAAAGCGGTGCTGGATATGGCGGTCATCGCCCAAATAGATAAATCGCTCCAAACATTGTTGGCAATTCATCTGAAGACACATGCCATTGATATCCGAATCATCTATCACCAAGGCATCAAAAGCATAACCTATTTCGAAACTACCCACTTTGCCAAAGAAACTTCCCCCCTGCTTGGTTGCCATATGAAACACCTCCGACAGTGTTAAGAAGGGGTATTTGCCGTCCGACAAGGCATACTGTAATTTGCTCATCTGCACAGCATATTGCATCACTCGGAAGATACTGAGATGATGTCCTGCTGCCACATCCGAACCCAATGCTACACGCAGACCTGCCTGCAAGAATTGTCGTATGGGAGCAATGCCCGATGCCAAATTGCAGTTGGATGTAGGACAATGTACCACGCAGACATCATTATCCCGCATCAGTTGCAATTCTTCGCCCGCGGTATAGCAGCAATGCGCCATTAGCGTAGGCGTTTGTCCGAATAGTCCATAGCGATGATAGGCATCGCCATAGCATGTGGAGTGTGGCTCGAGCTGTTGCACCCAGGCTATCTCTTGTTTGTTTTCGCTCAAATGCGATTGCACTGGTAAGTCGTACTGCACAGCCATCTCTCCCATCCTTTGCAACATTTCGGGCGTGCAAGAGGGAATAAAACGAGGGGTGATAATCGGTTTGACCATTGCCTTATTAGTCAATGATTGCATCAGTTGTTGCATGTCCGCCTTCCAAGACTGGGTAGTATTTGTCAAGGTCTCTGGCGAATGACGATCCATTCCGATGAGTCCAATCAATGCCCCCATACCTGCTTCGTCAAATGTTTTTGCCAAGCATAGCGTAGCTGGCAAGTGCGTAGTAGCGAATACCGCAGCGCGCATCGTTCCCTGACGACATAATTCCGCTACAAAAGCGCGATATACAACTTGTGCATATTCCTCGTTGGAGAACTTCTCTTCCTCAGGGAAGGTATAGGTATTCAGCCATGGAATCAATTCCATATCCATTGCCACACCCATATTCGCATATTGTGGAGCATGCACATGCATATCGTTCATGGCAGGGATCAGCAATCGGTTGCCGAAATCCACAACAGGCATGCCCTCCATGTCAGCAGGCAATGTATCATGCACCCCCTGAATGACGCCCTCATCATCCACTGCGATATACCCATCCCTATGTACCTCAAAACATTCAGGCGATGGCGTGTGAAGAATATTGGCTTTGTATATCTTCATAACTTATTCTTTCTTTTTTGCACGAAAAAATGGCAATAGTACAAAATAGTTAATCACACCTGCCAGTAATATCGCCACGATGCCAGCCCATTCCTCGGATATATGCAACCAAATCAAGATATGCAGGAACAGCAACTGTATCACATAATTCAGTGCTCGCCCCATAAGGAACCCTCCGATACTTTTTAACGAAGGCTTGACACGAAAGGTATAATAACTTGTCAAGAAATAATTGCATATCATTTCTACGACAAAACCTGTGGTAAACGCTACGGATGTAAGAATCGCAACATCTCCCCACTGGCGTTGAAAACACTCTAACAGCAAATAATACACACCATACTGCAAGCCCGTTCCCAATGCTCCCACGAGCATGAAACGGACTACAGAACGATATTTCATGGGCAAACGCCCTGTTAGAGTTTTCATTTTCTTTGTAATGTCCTTAAGGTCTCTATGTCCTTAAAGTCTTTAACGACCTTAATGACTTTACACCAATGCCGCCAGCATCTCCTCCATAGCAGCACCTAATCCTGCTACATTGCGGCCACCTGCGGTAGCCATCCATGCTTGACCGCCGCCACCGCCTTGGATATGCTTAGCAGCCGACTTGATAATTTGCCCAGCGTTCTTGCCTGCATCTACCAATGGTTGCGACAGTACCACGGTAATCATTGGTTTGCCTTCCCACTCGGTAGCACCTACTACAGCGAACTTCACATCGGTAAACTTGCCTTTCAGCAACATGGGCACATTACGCAGCAAGTTAGCATCTACAGTGCCTTCCACGCGCACCAGTTTGATACCATTGTAGTCCTCTGCCTTTGCAATCAGTTCATCGCGGAAACGCTCTACTTTTTCTGCCATGAAGGCCTCTATCTGTTTCTTCAAGCCCGCGTTCTCGTCAATGGCTTTGCGGATAGCGCCCGCCAAGTCTGGAGCGTTATTGAACAATGCACGCAGACCGCCAATCATATCCACTTGCTTGTAGTAGAGTTCATCGGCCTTGGCAGCTGTAACTGCCTCAATACGGCGAATACCCGCAGCCACACTGGTCTCCATCACAATGCGCACCGCACCAATCTTACCCGTACTTGCCACATGGCAACCACCGCACAACTCTGCAGATGGACCGTACTTGATGACACGCACCTCATCGCCATATTTCTCGCCGAAGAGTGCCATGGCCCCCATTTCTTTCGCTTTCTCTATTGGGGTATTACGACATTCCTCAAGAGGCAAGTCTTGGCGAATCATCTCGTTGGCAAGCATCTCCACTTGGCGTAGTTCCTCTGCACTCACTTTCTGGAAGTGTGAGAAGTCAAAACGCAAGCTGTCTGCCGATACGAAACTACCCTTTTGCTCCACATGCTCGCCCAACACTTGACGCAATGCATAGTGTATGATATGCGTAGCAGTGTGGTTGCAAGCAATAGCTTGACGGCGCGCAACATCTACCTCAGCCATCATCTTGCTCTTGATATTCTCAGGCAATTCCGCACAGAGGTGTACTGCCAGATTGTTCTCGCGTTTGGTATCCAACACGCGCACATTGCCCAATGTACCCGAATCGCCTACCTCACCACCCATCTCAGCATAGAATGGTGTTTGGCTGAGCACAACTTGATAGAGTTCTTTGCCTTTTTGGTTCACTTTGCGGTAGCGCAGCACTTGTGTCTCGCATTGCAACATGTCGTATCCATCAAACTCTGTCTCACCTTCGCTAATCACTACCCAGTCGCCCAGTTCTTGTTTGTTGGCTTGGCGACCCATCTCTTTTTGGTGCTCCAATGCCTTGTTGTACTCTTCCTCATTGGTGGTAAATCCATTCTCGCTCAAAATCAATTGAGTAAGGTCGAGAGGGAAACCATATGTATCTTTCAATGTGAACACATCCACACCTGAAATCTCTTTGCCTTTCGCCTCTTTCATCAGTTTGTTGAGCAGCGTGATACCCTTGTCTAGCGTGCGGAGGAAACCGTCCTCCTCGCTCTTGATTACAGGGGTGATTTGTGCCTCTTGCTTCACGAGTTCTGGATAAGCAGCACCCATGTCAGCAATGAGTTGTGGCACGAGTTTGTACATAAACGCCTCGCGTTGTCCGAGGAAGGTGTAGCCATATCGCACGGCACGGCGGAGGATACGACGGATGACATAACCTGCCTTCTCGTTGCTTGGCAATTGTCCATCAGCAATAGCGAAAGCGATAGTACGGATATGGTCGGCAATCACACGCATAGCCACATCCACTTTCTCCTCTTTGCCATATTCTACGCCGCAGATCTCGCCTATCTTCTTCAGCATTGGTTGGAACACATCGGTGTCGTAGTTCGACTGTTTGCCTTGCATGGTGCGCACCAGACGCTCAAAGCCCATACCCGTATCAATTACATTGTATGGCAGACTGTCAAGCGAACCATCGGCTTTGCGGTTGTATTGCATGAACACAAGGTTCCAAATCTCAATGACTTGTGGGTGGTCTTTATTGACGAGTTCACGACCAGAAACGGCGGCTTTCTCCTCTTCGCTACGGCTATCCACATGGATCTCGGAGCAAGGACCGCAAGGACCTGTATCGCCCATCTCCCAGAAGTTGTCGTGTTTGTTGCCGTCGAGGATATGGTCTGCAGGCAAGTGCTTTGCCCAAATGCTGGCAGCCTCGTTGTCGCGCTCAATGCCCTCTTCGGGCGAACCCTCGAAGACGGTCACATAGAGGTTCTTTGGGTCGAGTTTGAGCACATCCACGAGGTACTCCCATGCCATGTCGATAGCGCCTTGCTTGAAGTAATCGCCAAACGACCAGTTGCCGAGCATCTCGAACATGGTGTGGTGGTAGGTATCGTGACCTACTTCCTCCAAGTCGTTGTGCTTACCGCTCACGCGAAGGCACTTCTGCGAGTCCGCTACGCGAGGATATTGTATAGGGTCATTACCGAGGATGATACCCTTCCATGGGTTCATACCTGCATTGGTAAACATCAGTGTAGGGTCATCTTTGATGACCATGGGTGCTGAAGGTACAATCTTGTGTCCCTTCTTCTCAAAATAATCCAAAAAGGATTGTCTAATCTCTTGACTTGTCATATGTTTTTTAGTTCATTTAGTTCACTATATTTCTTTCTCCCATCAATCCCACAGATTCTCCGTATTATCTAAGGGATGTATATTTCCCACTGATTACACGGATTGGCACTAATCTTCTCTATCCGTGATTATCCGTGAAATCTGTGGGAGGTAATCACTACAGACTTATCTAAATAGTGGAATCATAACCATTCACTTTACTCCAGATTGATTTTTGTATATCAGTTGTATTAAAATTAACCAAAATCCCTCGATGTAATTTACTTAATTTTAAATAGGTAAGAATTTGCTTGTGAAATATATCACGCATTTCTGATACTGACTTTAATTCAACTATGACTGTATTCTCAACTAAGAGATCCAACCTCAAAGTATTAGTCAATATGAATTCATCCACCGCTATAGGTACTTCAACCTGTCTCTCGACATATAGCCCACGCTTGGAAAGATAGTATATAAGCACCTCTTCATAAACTGATTCCAGCAATCCTGGACCTAGCGCATTATAGGTATCAAAAATTGCCCCTCTAATTTGATATGTTATTTCATCTTCTGTCATTCTCACGATTTTATCTGTACCATTGCTTACACGGATTGGCACTAATCTTCTCTATCCGTGATTATCCGTGAAATCTGTGGGAGGTAAATCACTTAATCCTGTGGAACGAATTTCTCTACTTTATATTCCTTTTTCACTTCCTTCACTTCCACAACGAGTTGGTTGGAGAGCAGTTTCTCATTCATCTCACGCTCACGCAGAATATCTATCGCCGCATAAATAGCGTGCAACATACTCGTTGCATCGGCTTCGTTCTTACCCGCCAAGTTATACGCCGTACCGTGGTCAGGCGAAGTGCGCACTACTGGCAGTCCCGCAGTGAAGTTCACGCCACTCATGTCCAGTGCCTTGAATGGCGCCAGACCCTGGTCGTGGTACATAGCCAACACGGCATCGAAGTGATTATATTGTCCTGCACCAAAGAAACCGTCAGCCGAATATGGACCAAACGCCCAAATACCTTGCTCCTGTGCTTTTGCCACGGCAGGGCGGATAATATTCGTCTCCTCCTCGCCAACGAGTCCGTTGTCACCTGCGTGTGGGTTAAGCGCCAACACGGCAATGCGTGGCTTGCGACAAGTGAAGTCCATCTTCAGGGTGTCGTTGAGTACCGCCAACTTGCTCAGGATACGCTCCTCAGTAATAGTCGCTGCCACCTTAGCGATAGGCGTATGGTTGCACACGAGTGCCACACGCATACGCTCGCTAATCATCATCATCAGGCTATCCTTTCCTTCGCCAAACTGTTGGGTCAAATACTCTGTATGTCCCGAATAGCGGAAAGCATCCGACTGGATATTATCCTTGTTAATAGGCGCGGTCACGATGGCGTGCACGAGTCCGTTCTTGAGGTCTTGGCAAGCGCGTTGCAAGCTCTTGAGCGAAGCTTGTCCTGCCTCGGGGGTGGATACGCCGAGTTGTACGGGTGTCTCATCGCCGTAGCAGGAGATAAGGTTCAGACGACCGTCTTTCGCCTGTTTGGGGTCTTGGATGATATTCCATTGGATATTGCGGTACTCCTCATCGAGAGTTTGCATGTGTTGGCGTGCTACTTTGGCGTTGCCATACACGATAGGGCGACAAATCTCACAGATATGTGGCGCCGCGAGACTCTTGATAATAATCTCATAGCCCACGCCATTGATATCGCCTGCTGTAATTGCTATTATTGGTTTCATATACCTTGCCTTTAAACTATAAACTTTAATCTATCTGCGTAACTTTATCATACGATAATTTCTCGAAATCAAACGGCTTTCTCTCTTCGTTCTTGTAGCCCAGCGACATCACGCATAATACCGTGAAGTTCTCTGGAAGCCCCGTCAACTTGCGCACCAAGTCCTCCGCGCCTTCTCGTTGATACACATGGCACCAGCACGCGCCCAATCCTTGGTCAGCTGCGGCAAGCCATATGTTCTGCGCAGCAATGGCTGCATCGCATTGCCATGTATCAATCACGCTGGTGTCCGCAGCCACCACGATGCCAGCCATAGCCGTATCAAACATACCGCTACCATAGGTGCGACAACCTGCCAATTGGCGCAATATCGCCTCGTTCTTAATCACCACGAAATGCCATGGGTTCATTCTCTTGCCCGCAGGCGACATCAGCGCACAACGGATGATATAGTCCAATTTCTCCTGTTCTACAGGCTGGTCTGTGTATTTTCTATACGAGCGCCTTAGTTGGCACAAACTCTGAAAATCTTGCATAATTCATCTAATTTACAAAATAGCGTGCAAAGTTACTATTTTTTTCTCACATATGCAAACAAAAACGCAGAAAGATTACTTTCGCCAGAAAGTTCATTATCTTTTCTCCCTCTTTTCAGCAAATAATCGTAGGTGATTCGTAGGTTATTCGTAGGTGATTCGTAGGTTATTAAGCAACTTTATAGCATACCTACGCCTACCCATTAAGGTACAAAAAAAGCGAGGAAAACCTCGCCTTTCACTCCTTCATCTTGTCATCAACTCCGCCTTTGACTCACGAACAATCCCACAATAATCACCACAATGCCCACCAGTTTCCACACTGGCAACACTTCGCCAAAGATCAACCACATCAATATCGCTGTAAACACTGGGCGCACATTATTGAATACATTTGCCCTCGTCACACCAATCTCGCGCACCGTATAGCAAAACAGCACAAACGCCGCCACCGAAGCCAACACCGCCAGATACACCACCGCCGCACAACTTCTCCACCATTCCACACCACCGCTACACCATTCTACACCACTGTTACACAATGCCACACCACCGCTATACAACGCTTCTCCACCCCACACCAAATAGAACAACAGCAACGCAAACGACTGCACATAAAACACGATACTCAACGGCGAGTACTTCGCTGGAATCTTGCGCAACACCACCGAATAACTCACTGACATACTGACCGTTAACACAGCCAACAGCACACCCCACGAACTTCCCAACGCAAAGTCGTCAGCCCCCACCAACAGCAGCATCAGCATACCCACAGTCGATAGCACAATACCTATAATATTATTGCGTGTCACGCGCTCGCGCAAGAGCACAAGGGCAAACAATGGTGCCATCACGGGCTGCGTACTCAGCAATGCCTCCGCTATCGTGGGCGAAGCAAAACTCTGATAGGTATAGGTCTCAAAAATGAAATACAAAAACGGCTGAAATAGTCCCCCCAACAAGAACAGCGGTAGGTCTTTTCTATCTACTTTTTGCAATCCCACCACCTCGTTCTTGCGAAATATCAAACCGATACACAACATCAGCAACACCGCCAATGTAAAACGCAATACGATGAGTGTCAGCGGACTAAACACCACCAACGCCTCTTTCACGGCAATCCCCGCACCTGCCCAAATGAGCATGGCAGTAACGACCGACAAATAGGGTATAATCTTTTTCATGTTGCAAAAGTAGTGCTTTTTTTTTACATACACAAATAAAAAATCAAATTATACATGGTAAATTTTGTAAATTGTAAATAATTTACTACCTTTGCAAAAATTTTGCATTCAATTCATAATTCGCCTCATGCTCACTCATCTCCACATACGCAACTACGCCCTTATCTCGCACCTCGACATTGATTTCCACGAGGGGTTCTCTGTTATGACAGGCGAAACGGGTGCGGGTAAGAGTATCATACTTGGTGCGCTCAACCTTGTGATGGGTGCGCGTGCCGACACCAAAACCATCACCGAAGGCGAAGAGCGTTGCGTAATTGAGGCAACATTCATAGAGGCGAAAGGCGATGAGGCGATAAGGCAGGAGATCATCATCCGCCGCGAACTCAATGCCAATGGGCGTTCGCGCTCCTTCGTAAACGATGAGGTGGTCACCCAAGCCGAACTCAAAGCATTGGCGCGCCAGCTCATAGATATTCACTCGCAGCACGAGAGTCTGATGCTCGGCGACGACCTCTTTCAGTTGCAGATAGTGGATAGTATTGCCAACAACCAAGCAGAGCAAGACGCCTATACCGCAGCGTATGAGCAATACAACAACGCGCTCAACGCCCTCCGCCAGTACCAGCAACGCGCTGCTAAAGCGCAAGCCGATGCCGACTATGTGGCATTCCAATGGCAGCAACTCGAAGACGCCCACCTGCAAGCCGATGAATTGGAAGAACTGGAGGCCGAAGAATACCGCCTCGCGCACGCCGAAGAAATACAATCATCACTCGCCACTGCCCTACAGCAATTGGATAGCGACAATGGCGCCCTATCGCTCATACACGCCAGCAAGTCGGCTATCGCCAATTGCCAATTGCCAATCGCCGACCGAATCGATAGCGTAGAAATAGAACTCAAAGACATCCTTTCCGACATTCAGCGCCTCTACGACCGCACTGAACGCGACCCTATGCGTTTGGAGCAGGTGCAAGAGCGCATTAGCATGCTACAAACGCTGATGAAGAAACACCGCGTGCAGACCATCGCCGAACTCATCGCGTTGCACGAGGAATTGGGATTGCAAATGCAGCAACTCAATAATTACGACGAAGATATAGCGCGCCTACAAGGCGAACTGGAGCAAGCCAAACAGGTGCTATCCGCAGCAGCAGACGCTCTTACCGCTTCGCGTAAAAAAGTCTGTTCCCCTACTCCTCTCCTTTTAGGAGAAGGTCGTGAGGGGGCTTCTATAGCCTCTCGCCTCATTGAAGACATGCAACGCCTCGGCGTGAAGCATGCGAATGTGGCTGTGCAAATCACGCCGACGGAGGATTTCACACCTACGGGTAAGGACGATGTGCAGTTCCTTTTTGCAGCCAACCTCAACCAGTCGCTTCGCCGCGTAGCGGAAGTGGCTTCGGGAGGTGAGATTAGCCGATTGATGCTGTGTATCAAAGCATTGATTGCCTCCACCAACGGACTGCCGACTATCATCTTCGATGAGATCGACACAGGCGTCAGCGGCGCTATCGCCAGCCAAATGGGCGAGATTATGCGGCAGATTGCCGCTTCGCGTCAGGTGATTAGTATCACCCACTTGCCGCAGGTGGCAACGAAAGGCGAACACCATTATTTAGTATATAAGGAAGATACAGCAGTCCGCACCGAAACGCACATCCGCGAACTCACCACACCCGAACACGAAGCCGAGATTGAGAAGATGAGACAACTATAGATCGCGCCCTATAGATACTTCCAGCGAAGCGATCTTCAAGCGAAGCGATCTTCCAGCGAAGCGATCTTCCAGCGAAGCAATCTTCAAGCGAAGCGAACTACCAACTATAAACCACAAACAAATGCTCCCACTCGCAGAACGCATGCGTCCAAAGACGCTCAACGAATACATAGGTCAGAAGCACCTCGTAGGAGAAGGTGCTATCCTTCGCCAGATGATAGAGAACGGCAATCTATCGTCCTTCATCTTGTGGGGTCCTCCCGGTGTAGGCAAGACCACGCTGGCACGCATCATCGCCCACCAACTGGAACGCCCGTTCTACACCCTCTCCGCTGTCACCAGCGGCGTGAAAGAGGTGCGCGAGGTCATCGACAAAGCCAAGCGCTACGGGGCGGTTAGCACTGGATTATTTGGGCTCCCAGAAGCTGGAAGCTGGACATCATCATCGGGAGACAGACGCGCAATCCTTTTCATCGACGAGATTCACCGTTTCTCCAAGTCGCAGCAGGATAGTCTGTTAGGCGCAGTAGAAGATGGTACTATCACGCTGATTGGCGCCACCACCGAGAACCCCTCCTTTGAAGTCATCACCCCATTGCTCAGCCGTTGCCAAGTGTATGTACTGAAGCATTTGGAGAAAGACGATCTGCTGGAACTCCTCCACCGCGTACTGACCACCGACGAACACATCCGTAGTCTGGGCATAGAACTGAAAGAAACAGAGAGTATCCTGCGCTATTCGGGTGGCGATGCACGCAAATTGCTGAATATCATCGAACTCGTCACCAATTCGGGTGTCAAAGCCATTGACAACGAGACCGTGACCAAGCAACTACAGCAAAATCCAGTAGCCTACGACAAGGACGGCGAACTGCATTATGATATTATCTCCGCTTTCATCAAGTCGATTCGTGGTAGCGACCCAGATGCGGCATTGTATTGGTTGGCGCGCATGGTAGCCGCAGGCGAAGACCCTAAGTTCATCGCCCGCCGATTGGTCATCTCCGCAAGCGAGGATATAGGACTTGCCAACCCGAACGCGATGTTGGTGGCGAATGCTTGTTTTGATACTTTGCAGAAGATTGGTTGGCCAGAGGGGCGTATTCCGTTAGCGATGGCTACGGTGTATCTTGCTACTTCGCAGAAGTCTAATTCTGCGTATTTGGCTATTAATCAGGCATTGGAGTTGGTGGAGAAGACGGGCAATCTGCCTGTGCCATTGCATTTGCGCAATGCGCCTACGAAGCTCATGGACGAGTTAGGTTATGGACAAGACTACCTCTATTCCCATGATTTCCCGAATCATTTTGTGCAACAGCAGTTCATGCCTGATGCCTTGCAAGGCACCCAACTTTGGCACGCTCAGGGTTCGCCCCAAGAGCAAAAAATGGCAGAATGGATGAAGCACCTGTGGGGTGATTACAAAGAGAAATAGGTGTTTTTTAACGGCTATAATCAAAAATCGTGCCTACCGCAAGGGTGGCACGATTTTTTGATTGTTAGTAATGCAGTAATAATGCAATTCGTAATGCACTATGCTGCTGGTTGGTAGCACAATAGGGGCATTGGTTAGTGGATTAGTTACCACCAAAGCCACCTTTGTTTCCGCCGTAGAATAAGTCTGCTACGGGATTGCTTCCACCGCCAGG